>JALVDI010000490.1 GCA_027009115.1 Polyangiaceae bacterium
GATCGTCGATCCATAGACTGGGTGGGACCGGTCGCGCATCCGCGAGCTGAGGGAACGCCGAGCATTCTCGAGGTGAGAGGATGGCGGTAGAGGGCGTGCGCAGGCCGCGGAGCGGCGACGAGGGGTTTTGAGAGGGGCTCTGGCCTCCGTCCAGCTCCGTCGCTACCGTGGGGACTCCGCCGTTGCTCTGCGCGGCCGGTGCGGTGATGCGAGGCGATAGGGGGAAGCGATGAGGATGGCCGGGATCGTTGCGAGCGTCTGCGCTCTCTTGGCGGCGGGTTGCGGCGGGGATCCAGCGCTCTCTTCCGACGGTGGCATCGCTCTCGACGGATCGAGCGACGGATCGAGCGACGGGCGCGAGTGTTCCGCGCCGCCGCTTCCCCTGGAACCGAGGGGGCTGCGTCTGGGACTTGCTGGCGCACCGCTGGCCACCTTCGGGGACGCCTCGGCTCCCGACTTCGAGGGGGCCTTCGACTCTCTGGCCGCGGACGGCTTCGATCTCTTCTTTCCATGGTTCGGGGTTCGCGAAGTCGATGGCGTGGCGGAGGTCAGCGGTCATTTCGACTACTTCCTCCCCCGCTCTTTCAGCGGGGCGGCCCGGCACTGCGGGGTGCGCAATCCCTACGCGGCCGCGGAGGGTCGAATCGGGATCTTGTTCCCGGCCTTCCTTTTCTCCGACGCGGCGGCCGACGCGGCCTTCGACGAGGCGGAGTTTCGCCGGCGCTACGCACTCTTCCACGACGAGTGCTGGGGTGACCACGAGCGGGTGATCCGGGGCCACGAATCCTTCGACGAGATCGCGACTCAGCGGACGGTCGCGGATTTCTTGGGGATGCCGGGCCCTTTGCTCGCGAATGCACCGGCGGCGGCGAGGCTGCTTCACGAGCTCAGCTCGGCGCCGGTCTACCTGATCGAGGGGCCGTTGCCTTTGTTGATCGACAGCGAGCCGAGTCTGACGGAGCGCCAGAGGCAGCAGCTCGCCGAGAGCTTTTGGATGAACGTGGGCAGTACGGTGTCTGGAGTCGACGTGTACGGTTTCGATGTGTACCCCGTTCCGTCGGAGCCGATGAGCGCTTCCGGCGATTTCGTGCGTGAGGCCGTGACGCGGGCGCCGGAGGCGTCGCGGCACATCGCGGTGCTTCAGGGGTTCTCCTACGACGCCCAGAGCGGGCGCACCGATCCGCGGCGGGGGCCCACAGTGGAGGAGACTCGGTTCATGGCCTACGACGCCCTCGTATCGGGGGCGTCGGAGCTGCTGTGGTACGGGGCGAGCGCGCTGGACGTGAGTCGGCCAGGGGACGCCGCGGTATGGGAAGGGGTTCGTGCGGTGGCTCAGGAGCTCCGCAAGCTGGGAGGAGCACTCAGTGGGACCCGCGTCGTGCTGGAATCGACGCGGCTGGATGCGGTTGGGTTTCGCAGTGGGGAGCAGCTGCTCGTGGTCGTCGTGAACCGCGGCGCCGAGCCGGCCACCGGGACCGTCTCCCTCCCGGGCTTCGATCGGTTGGCCGACGTCGACGAAGAGGGGCGGTTCGCTTCGGAGCGCGTCGTTTCGGGCGGGCAGCTTCCCGTCGCGCTGGGTCCTTACGAGGCCAAGGTGCTGTGGGCGTACCGTTGCGGGGGATGAACCGGACGGGCGCACGGCGAGCGCGTCCGACGGGCCGGCATCAGCCGTCCTGGGGCTCTTCGCGCTCGTCTTCGGGGCCTGAGGCGCCAGAACGACCTCTGCTCGCGAGATCACCGAGCTGTTCGGTGATGCGCTTGGTGAGCTTGCCGAGCTCCTCGCTGAGCTGACGGGCGAGGGGTTCGGCGGTGGCCCCGATCTTCGTGATCACCCGCTCTGCTTCTTTGGCTGCGCTGTCGAAGGTCGGGTCGAGCTTGTCGGCGAGCTCTTCGACTTTTTTCAGGGGAGGGCTCTGCTCGACCTTCTTGGCGACCTCGTCGACCTTGTGGCTTACCTGCTTGAGGGCGGGGGCTCGCGCGGCGCGGTCGAAGAGCTTCGCGGCGGCGGCCTTGAAGTGGTCGATGGCCTCGAAGAGCTCTTCTTTGGCGGTCGTGTCGTGTTCCCCAGAGGCAGGTTCGGGCGTCGCCCCGGCCGAGTCCGCCCGTTCGCTCGTCGCCTCGCTGGTCTTCGTCTCGTCGTTCATGGCGGGAGCATAGCAGCCGGCCTTCCGGGGCGAA
>JALVDI010000491.1 GCA_027009115.1 Polyangiaceae bacterium
CCCTTCGTGGACCATCGCTCCTCGCGCGGAGTACATCCGTCTCTGTCGCTCGTTGCCGCCCGCGGTGCAGCGGTGCTCGCGCTACGACTACCGCGCCGATCATGCGGACGAGTGTGCGCCGATCATGGACGGTCTCGACGGCGCGACCGCGGCCGTGGTCGAGCAGCTCTACCACCGGGACGATCCCTAGCTAACTAATGGATCGAACGCAGCATGGAGAGGAACTCGTCGGCGCTCACCAACCCCGTGATTTCGTGGCGGCGCTCTCCGTCCGTGGTGTGGAGCACGACATAGGGGAGGCCCTGTTTGTCGTAGGTCTCGCGTAGCACCTCCCACTCCGGGGCGTCGGCGTGCGTGAGGTCCACCCGGACCGCGACGAAGCGCTGCGCCTCGGCCACCACCCGCGGGTCGCTCATCGCCTCGTGCTCGAGCTCCGTGCAGGCGGCGCACCAGTCCGCGCCGAAGTCCACGAGGAGGGGTTTGTGCGCGCCGGCGGCGGCGGTGACCGCCTGGTCGTAGTCGCTGAGCCAGTCGATGCGCGCGCCGGGCGGCAGGGCGCCGAGCCACGCGATCAGCCCCAACACGCCGGCGACGGAAGCCGCCACCCCGATGCCTTTGCGGGCTCGCTGCAGCGGCGAACCCTCCTTGAAGGAGAGATGGATCGCGCCCATCGCGAGGCCGCCGAGGAGGAGCGCGAGCGAGAGCACCCACCAGGCGGTCGTGCGCTCGACCGGCTTCGGGAGCGGGAGCCAGCTGCGCACGTAGTAGATCGCCAGGACCGTCATCACGACGCCGAAGAGGCTCTTGACGGCGTCGAGCCATTTGCCGCTCTTGGGAAGTGAGACGGCGAAGGTCCCCACGAGGAAGAACAGCACCCCGAGCCCCAGGGAGTACACGAAGAGCGCCAGCGCGCCGAAGCCCGGGGAGCGGCTCGACGCGATGTAGCCCAGGAGCACCGCGAGGACTGGGCCGGTGCAGGGCGCGGCGATCAGCCCGTTGACGAAGCCGATGCCGAACGCGCCTCGGTAGCCCGAACCCCCGACCTGGGCGAGCCGGTTCTGCCAGCTCGCCGGGAGGTTCATGTCCCAGAACCCGAACATGCTCGCCGCCATGGCCAGGAAGAGCAACGCGAGGGGCACCATCACGTACGGGCTCCCCATGTGTTCGCTCATGCCGGCGCCCGTCATCGCGCTGATGACTCCGAGCGGTGTGAAGAGCGCCGCGATGCCGAGCACGAACGCCAGCGAGAGCAGCGCGCCCTGGGCTCGCGAGCGGGCTTGACGCGCTCCGAAGACGCTGACGGTGATCGCGATCATCGGATAGACGCACGGCGTGAGCGCCGTCGCGAGGCCTGCTCCGAAGATCAGCACCAAGGCCCAGCCGTAGGAGCCCGATCCGAGGGCATCCTCGAAAGAAGAGGCGAGCTCTCCGAGCATGTCCGCTCGCGCCGGAGACGCCACGCCCAGGGTGAGCACGGCCAGGAGGGCCGTGAGGTTCCAGCGGGTCGTCGAGGCTCTCATCCTCCTCCCTATGTAGGCCTCACGGGCGTATCTCACCAGCGCAAAGCGTCCTTGAGCGCGGAGGCGCCCGGCTGTGCCCGCACAAGAGCCATTTCTAGAGCGAATTCAAGCGGTTGAATAGGGGGCTGGCAACCCCACGGGGCCGTGTCTGGGGGAGCGAACCCCCAGGTGGCGGGGTTCGAGGCGCCGAAAACTCGTCTGATTTCGATAGGGATCGATCTTTGCTTCGTCCGAGGGTGATGAAGGAGGCGAATATGCAATCGTGGTTGGCGAGGGTCGGTGTCCCGACACTCACCGCGCTGCTCGTAGCCTGCTCGGGGGGAGACCCCGGGGAGAGCGTGCTGCCGGGGGTCGATGCGCTGGTGTTTCAACAGAACGCATTCATTACCGACTCGGGGGCGCACAACGTCACCGGCGGGAGCATGCAGACGATCGACTACCTCCGGTACGTGCCGGGCGGCGGGGTCATGGTGCTGTCGCCCCCGACTCCCGATGGGGAGCTGCGCAACCTCACCGAGGAGTTCGAGGGGGTCGACATCAAGGGCATCGACCTCAGCTTCGACGCCACCCAGGTCGTCTTCTCGATGCGCCACGCGGGCGACACGCACTTCCACATCTACGTGGCAAACGTGCAGGGCGATCCGAACATCCGGCAGCTCACGTTCGGGGACTGGCATGATGTCAAGCCCATCTGGGTTCCCGGGGACCGCATCGCTTTCGTGACGAATCAGCCCTACACGGAGATGGGTACGCGGGCGGACGAGTACAACCACTCCCGCGTCGTCACGCAGATCGCGACGATCAGCAGCGTCTCCGGTGACGCAGATCGACGCCTCTGTGCCCAGAACCTCTCCCACTCCGCGGACCCCTTCCTCATGTCCGACGGCCGCATCGGCTTCTCTCGCTGGGAGCACCTTGGGCCCGTCAACGACGTGAAGCTGATGGTCATGAATCCCGACTGCACGCAGATGGTCGGGCTCGGTGGGACCGGCGGCAAGCCCTCCAACAGCCTCGTGCAGTTCCACGAGGTGTCGCCGGGCGAGTTCGTCGGGGTGGCGACGAGCCGACGTGGCACCATCCAGGCCGGAGCGCTGGTGTACATGGACGCCCGCGCGGAGGGTGGCGTCGACGGCGTGCTTCTGGACGAGCAGCATGCTCGTTTCGAGATCCTCACGCCGAACGTTCCGACCGGCGAGGCGAGCCCCCCTGCCGGGGTTGGTCGTTACCGCCGTCCCTTCCCCTTGGGTGACGGTCGCTATCTCGTCGGCTGGGCCGATGGCGACGTCAACGAGCGCAACGAGCTCGCCCAGACCGCGCCGAACTTCGGCATCTATCTGTGGGATCCGGAGACGCGTCGCCGCACCCTCGTCTTCGACGATCCGAACTTCTGGGACGGCTACGCGATCCCGGTGCGTCCGCGGGACGTCCCGCCGGTTCATCCGGGCGTCCTTGCGCCGGCGCCGGATCCGAACACGCCGGCCATCTTCGGTTCCGTCGACGTGACCCAGACGATCCTCGACGAGACGGTACGAGGAGCTCAATTCGACGGCACGCCGCTCAGCGAGGCGCTTCGCCAAACCGCGCGGGTGCGGATCATCGAGGGCTTCTCGTCCGAGATCGGTCCAGTCCGCCAGTTCGGCCTGACAATGCACGAGGGCGCGGCGATCCTCGGCGAGGCGCAGGTCTACGAAGACGGCTCCTGGGAGGCGGCGGTTCCGCCGCAGATCCCGTATCACTTGCAGGCCATCGATCGCTTCGGGATGGCGATCCGCAACCAGCTCCTGTGGATCCAGGCGAACCCTGGGGAGGAGCGGCGTTGCGGTGGCTGCCACGAGGACCGCGTCGGTCAGGTGTTGCCGCGTTCGGGCCCGACGACCCTCGCCCAGCAGGCTGGGCCGGAGGACTTCAACATTCCGATCAGCGATCGCCTCGAGCTGCCTTGGTACAACGCTTCGAGCGGCATGAACGTGCAGGACGTGTTCGATCGTGCCTGCGTGAGCTGTCACGACGGTGGTGCGAGCGATCCCTTTGCGGGGCGGAGCTACCACGTCGAGGTGACGACGATGGACGGCGAGATGCTCGAGTACGATGTGCCGTACCTCCTGCTCACCGACGAGCCCATCGAGGTTTATTACGAGCGTGAGGTCGTTCCGTACCCGGCGTCTTATGTCACGCTGCTCTACCCGAGCGCGATGATGGGTGACTCGGTGGTGACCGGCGATGTCCCGCCCGAGTGGGTCACTCCTGGCTTCGCTCGGACGTCGCGGCTCATCGAAGCCTTGAACATCAACAGCGAGTCCGATGCTTCCGAGTGGGCGTGGACCCACCCGAGCCACCCGGAGGACGTCGGGGTCGATCTCACGCGGGAGGAGCGTCTGACGCTCATCCGCATGGCGGACCTCGGCGCTCAGTACTGGGCGCGCCGAAACGTCATGTCTTACACCGGCGAGAGCTACTGAACGGTCGAGGAGAAAGAACGATGAAACATCTACTTCGAAACCTCTTCCTCGGTGCCTTCGCAGCGGCCGTCGGCGTGCCGGCCGGCGCGAGCGCCCAACTGGAGAACGGCGGCGTGTACGACCGTGCACGGGGCGAGATCAGCCCTGGAACCCAAGCGCCCACTCGCGACGAGCTGGTGAATGCCATCCGAACGGCTGCTCCCGGCAGACTGATCGCCATGCTCGAGTACGGCGAGCTCGTGGAGTGCCACGCCTGCGTCCCGCTGTTGGAGCAGAACCTGCTCGAGCACGACGACGCCGAGGTCCGCCGCCTGTCGGCTTGGTGGCTTCGTCGACGGCCCTTCGCCATCGGCGCAATCATGAGCCGTATGCGTTCGACCCTCGAGACCGACGCGGACCCCGAGCGTCGGGCCCGGGCGGCTCTCGCGATCGGTGAGTTCCTCGATCCGAATGGGCTCGCTCCGCTCACGGAGGCCGCGATGAACGACTCTGCGGAAGCCGTGCGGGTGGCGGCGGTGCGGGCCTTGGGGCGCCTCAATCACCCTGGGGGCAACCCCATCCTTGCGGCCGCGCTGCGGGACAGCTCCCCCGAGGTGCGTCGTGCGGCCATCGACCAGGTGCTCAAGGTCAACTTCTTCCGCGAGCACGACGCTCTCTTGAGCGCCCTGGGAGACACGGACGCGCAGGTGCGGATGCGGGCGGCACGGCTGGCTGGAGTGTTCGAGCTGAGCTCGGCGGTTCCAGTGTTGGCTGGGTTGCTTCGCGGCGACGAGGTCCGCGAGGTTCGGCAGGCGGCCGCGTGGGCCCTGGGGCAGATCGGCGGCGCCGACGCGCAGTCCGCGTTGCGTGAGTCGATGTCGGCGGAGCCGGACTCGCTGGTCCGCGACGCGATCGACATCGCTTTGCGGATGTAGGGACACACGGGAGGCCTCCCAGAGCGACTGGGCGGCCACCAGCTCACGGCCCCGGCGTGTCCGTCGGGGCCGTGGCTGTTTCGAGGGGCAGCCCACGGGCTTGCGCCGAACAGGCCGGGAGCCCGGAACGTGGGGTGCAGCATACGAAGGGGTGAAGCTTTCAATGGGTCGGGATAGGATCTCCGCGATGCGCTGGTTGGCTGGTGTCTGTGTTCTCTCCGTTGGGCTGGTGGCGTGCGACGAAGTGCCGCCGCCGGGCTCTTCGTTCTTCGACGAGCGGATCCAACCCGTGCTCGAGGTCGGGTGCGCGATCCAGACGAACGGATGCCACGTCGACGTGGACGGCGCGGCTACCGGCAACCTCGATCTGTCGAGTTTCGACGCCCTCATGCGCCGGCGAGACGTGCTGCCTGCGTACGGCCCTTACAGCGTGGGGCTCCTTCTCCTGAAGGGCGGCGAGGACGTTGAGCTCACGGTCGAGACCTGGGATCCGGACCCGACCACCGGTGAGCGT
This sequence comes from Polyangiaceae bacterium, assembly GCA_027009115.1. Classification (GTDB taxonomy): domain Bacteria; phylum Myxococcota_A; class Polyangia; order Polyangiales; family Houyiibacteriaceae; genus JALVDI01. Next base: position 5,408 of record JALVDI010000491.1, read on the forward strand.
TTTGCGCGGGTGCGGACCGACATTCGCCACAACGCGGGCACCTTTCTCGGCTTGGGTTCGTCGGGGTACCTCGAGCTGAAGCGCTGGATCGAAGAAGGCTACCAGCGCACGGGCGTCCCCGACGAGACCCTCGTCGAGAACCGCGGGGCGTGCCGCTCCGAGTTGGCGAAGCCCTATGGCTTCGATCCGAGCGTCGCGCCGACGGGCAGCGAGGCGGCGATCTATCAGCAGTTCCGTGACGAGGTGCAGCCGGTGATTCGCGATAGCTGCGCGGGCGGGAGCTGCCACGGGACGCCCGTCGCCGATCTTTATTTCACCTGCGGAGACACGGAGGAGCAGGTGCGTTGGAACTACTACGTGGCGCTCAGCCACGTGACGAGCCCAGCGTCCACCTCCGGGCTGCTTCGGCGGCCCCTCTCGCAGCTTCGAGGCGGAACCTTTCATGAGGGCGGCAACGTCTTCGGTTCCACCGACGATCCTCGCTACCAGGCGCTGCGGCAGTGGGCGGAGCGCATCGAGACGGACGCTCCCGAGATCCTCCTCGACGACGACCCGAACCCGGGACTCCGCTTCTTCGCCAACCGAGTGCAGCCGGTGCTCGTTCGCAAGGGGTGCATGTTCCTCAACTGCCACTCTCCAGCGATGTTCCATGATCTTCGGCTACGGGGCGGCGATCAGGGCGTCTTCTCGCGCATCGCCACCCACCGAAACTACGAGATGTCGCTGCTCCAGTTGGCCGTGGAGTCGCCCAACGTGAACGACAGCCGCATCGTGGCCAAGAACCTTTATCCGCCGGAGATCGTCGAGGGCGGTGTCGGCATCCAGCACCGGGGCGGGTCGCTCTTCGAGGACTTCGGTGGAGGCGGGATGCTGAACCCTGCGACGCCGGACGTCTGCGCCGGCGTGGACGCGGACAACGGCGACCTCAACGAGATCCCCGCCTACTGCGTGCTTGCGCGCTGGCACGAGATCGAGCGTGAGGAAGCCATCGCGCGGGGTGAGATTCTCCCCGATGCCACGCCCCTCGACGCGATCGTCTACGTCTCCCGCCCGCCGGGCACCGGCGACGTGCGCGACTTCGAGCCCTTCCGTCCCGGTGCCGATCTGCGGAGCGCGCCGGCGATGGTCGGAGCGGACGGGGCCGTGACGCTGGGGGCGTCGCGGAGCTTGCTCGACGGCTGCCCGGTGGGTCCGGGCGCCGACATTCGAAACCCCGCGGTCAGTTGGGACGGTCGCCGCATCGCCTTCGCCGCACGCACCGCGGAAAGCGAGACCTACCGCTTGTACTGGATGAACGCCGACGGTTCGGCGTGCGAACCGGTGCCGGGGACCGCCACGCCCGAGGGCGTCCACGACTTCGATCCTGCCTTCGTGCCCGACGGACGCTTGGTCTTCGCCAGCACACGAGGCAATGTCGACGGCAACGTTCCTTACCGCGGCCCCACCCGCACGCCGGCGAACCTCCAGCAGAACGCCAACCTCTTCATCCTCGACGCGGACGGCACGGTGCGCCAGGAGACCTTCCTGCTGAACCAGGAGGTCGCGCCGAGCTTCATGTACGACGGGCGCATGATCTTCACCGCCGAGAAGCGCCAGTTCGAGTTCTACCAGCTCGCGCTTCGACGGCAGAACGTCGACGGGGGCGATTATCACCCGCTCTTCGCGCAGCGCGACAGCGTCGGCTTCCGGGCCGCGACGGAGGTCGTGGAGCTCCCGAACCGCAACCTCGCCTTCGTCGCCAGTCACCTGCCTTGCCACCCGAACCTCGCGCCCGAGATCCCGTGCGCCGAGGACGGGGCGGGCGGCATCGCCACGGCCAATCGCTCCATCGGTCCCGACCAGTCCGATCGAGACCCGGCCGACCGTGACTACCTCCACTCGCTCCACCTCATCGTGCCTGGTGCGCTGGGACCCGTCGGCACGCTCCCGTCGGGGCCGCTGCGATCCGGCGCGTTCCGCTCGCCGGCGCCGCTGCCCACCGGTCGCCTCGTCGTCTCCTGCGATCTGGGGGCGACGGATCTTCGGGCGGGTCCCTTTGCTTACGAGCTCTGCGAGCTCGACCCCTCGTCTGGGCAGGTTCGCACCATCGGGGGTGAGCCGGGGATGGCCAACGTCGAGGCAGTGGCGGTCTATGCCAAGCCTTTCCGCGAGGTGTTCGTCTCGCGGATCGACGAGGCCAACGCGCACACCGAGATCATCCCCAGCCGTAGCGATATCTCGCAGATCAACATCGCCGACTGGCCGTTGCTGGCGACCCTGGTGTTCGCGAACACCCGAGAGGGCCGCCCCATCGACTACCGCATCGGGGGCATTCGAGCCTACGAAGTCTTGCCGCCGCCCGACAGCGGTGACTTCGCGGGGATGCCGAATGTCGTGACGGACCGTTTTGGTCCCCTGCACGAGGAGCTGTCGCCGCTCGGCCACGCTCCGATCTTTCCCGATGGGTCGGTCTCGATCGTGATCCCAGGCGGCATCCCGCTCGTTCTACAGCCCACGACCGCCGACGGGGATGAGTTCACCTTCCCGGAAGGCGCGCCTTTCACCGGGACCGTCATCCAGCGTGAGCAGATGCAGTTCTACCCCGGCGAGCACGCCAACCAGTCGTTCAAGCGCGAGTTCTTCAACGGGCTGTGCGGGACTTGCCATGGGTCCATCACTGGCCGCGAGCTCGACTCCGCGGTCAACGTGGACATGCTGACGAGCGCGTCTCGGTTCGTGGCGCGCGATGCCGTCCCCGCGCGGCTCACTCGCTGAGTGAGCAAAACCTCTCGTCTCGCAGGAGCCGCCGCGATATCCTCGCTCGACCGATGGTGTCCCCGCATCTTCGCTCCAAGTCCACCTTCTCTTTCCTGGATGGACCCCGTTCCGGTTCGACTGACGATGGAAGCTGACGACTGTCGCCGCCGCCCGTCGTTTGGGGGGCGGAATGGAGCGGGCGGCTGATGCCATTGCCCACACTCATCTGTCTCGCATTCGCCTCCGGCATCGCTGCGGCGCTCGCGGCGCGGGTGGAGCTCCGCGTCAGCCCAAGGCCGCCCTTGCTCACGCAGAGCTTCGGCGCGTACGCGGTGTTTGCTCTACTCGTTCTCGTCCCCGTGGGGGTCTACTTCTACCTCTTTCACGGAGACTGGTTTCTTCTCTACGCCTTC
>JALVDI010000492.1 GCA_027009115.1 Polyangiaceae bacterium
GACCCCCACGCTCAGGGCGACGCCGCGGTCGATGTCGAGCTCGGCCGGTTGCCCGAGGGGCAGCACCACCGCGGCGAGCTCGAGGCCCAGGGACTGGACCAGGAGGTCGAGCCACTCGACGCCCGTGGGCTTGTCGAGCAACCAGAGCATGGGCCACAGCGGCCGAAGCTCGACCCCGAGGGCGAGGTATCCGCCGACGTCGCCGGACCAGCGGTAGGCCACCACGGGCCCCGCCGCGTCGATGATGCGCAGGCGCGCTTCGACGAGGGCCGCCGCTGCCCGACCCTCGGTGCGGGCGTCGCGGGGGAGCACGAGGCCTCCGCCGACGCCGAGGGAGAGGGTCGCGTCCGTGTCGAGGCGACGATAGACCCCGTCGCCGTCCTGCGCTCGGGCGGAGGCCGAGGAACCCGCGAGCGCGAAGACGAGGGCCGCAGCCGTGAGGCGACCCAGCCACGGGGCGGCGGTGCGGTGCTCGCGAGCGGCGCTCATCAACCCGCTTGCGACAGCTTCTCCTGCGCGATCGTGTCGGCGACGCGGTGCGTGGGCTGCATGGCCGACTTCGCCCGTTCGGCGATCTCCCAGATGATGTCGTAGATCCCCTCGACCTGCTCGGTCACCTTGGCCGCGTCGTAGCCGGCGACCTCGGAGGCCACGTTCATCAGGCCGCCCGCGTTGATGGCGTAGTCTGGCGCATAAAGGATGCCGCGCTGGAAGAGGTCGTCCCCGTTCTGCGGTGCAGCGAGCTGGTTGTTGGCGGCGCCGGCCACGATACGGCACTTCAGACGGCCGATCGTCTCGTCGTTGAGGGCGCTGCCGAGGGCGCAGGGCGCAAAGACCTCGCACTCCACCGCGAAGATCTCGTCCAGCGGCACCACCGTGGCCCCGAACTCGCGCTCGGCGCGCTCCGCCTTGAGCGGATCGATGTCCGCGACGGTGAGCTGGGCGCCTCGCTCGTGGAGCTGGCGGCAGAGGTGGTAGCCCACATGGCCGATGCCCTGCACCGCCACGTGCAGGCCCTCCAGATCGTCTCGATCGAGGGCGAACTTGACGAGCGCCTCGATGCCGCGGCGCACGCCGAGGGCCGTGAAGGGGCTGGGGTCGCCGCTGCCCCCGTGCTCCGGTCGGACCCCCGTGACGTGCTTGGTCACCGTCCGGATGATCTCCATGTCTTCGACGCTCGTGCCGCTGTCCTCGGCGGTGATGTAGTGCCCGCCGAGGTCGTCGACGAACTTGCCGAAGGCGCGGAAGAAGGCGGAGCGATCCATCTCGCCCTCGGGCTTGATCAGCACGGCCTTGCCGCCCCCGTGAGGGACACCGCTGATGGCCGCTTTGTAGGTCATGCCTCGGGCCAGGCGCAGCGCGTCGATGATCGCGTCCTCTTCGCTCGGGTACGAGATGCAGCGACAGCCGCCGAGCGCGGGGCCCAGGCGCGTGTCGTGGATCGCCACGATCGCCTGCAAACCGCTGCCCGCGTCGCGGTGCAGATGAAGCTCGCCGTAGTCGTAATGCGCCATCGCGTCGAAGACGCCCATGGGACCTCCTTGTCGGCGGCGGACTCTAGTGCGTGATCCATCGCGGTGAAAGAGCCGGGGGCGTTCCGGCGGCTCATGGCGGCGCTTGCGCCGGTTGATCCACGCAGAGTTTCCGAGCGCGTCCGTGGGCTTCGCCGCCCGCACCGTCGATTACTTGTCCTACATCTGCATACCTGAAAGGATGATGCGGCGCGGAGGTTCCATGATCGACATCGGTTGGACGGCGGAGGATTTCGAAGCGGAGCTCATCGCGGAGGCGGCGGATCGGCGCAGCCTGCGGCGGTTGGCCCAGACCCCCTGTCAGGTGGTGGCCGAGGAGGGCTTCCGCCTGCTCGGCGAACAGACCCTGGACCTCTCGCCGGACGGGATGCTGCTGCGCAGCGATGCGATCGCTCGCCTCGGCGAGCTCGTCTACGTGTCGCTGCGCGTGCCCTTCGGCCGGAGCTGGATCGACGCCGAGGGCGAGATCGTCCGCGTCGTCCGCGGGCTGCGTCGCACCGACCCCGCGCGGGGGCTGGGGGTGCGCTTCACGCGCATCTCGGCCTTCGACCGCGCGCTCCTCCATGGCGCCCTCGAGCGGCTGCCGACCCTCGAAGCGGCGCGGCGCCCGCGGCGGGACTACGCCGCGACCGTGGCCCACATCATGTTCCCGGTTCTCGCTCGGCTCTCGTCGCCGCCCTCCTGAGGCGGCCCGGTCAGGCTGCCGGCAGGCGAACTTCGAAGCGCGCGCCGCACTCGCTGTTGGTCGCTTTGATGGATCCTCCAAGGCGTTCGACGATCGTGTGGCAGACCGCCAGCCCGAGGCCAGTGCCTTGGCCTACCGGTTTGCTCGTGACGAAGGGCTCAAAGATCTCTGTGAGCAGCTCCTCCGGGATGCCCGGGCCGGTGTCGCTCACGGCGAGGCGCACGAAGTCCGCGTCGCGGGATGCTTCCACGACGATCTCGCCTTCGCCGGCCATGGCGTCCGCCGCGTTGAGCAGCAGGTTCAGGACGACCTGCGTGAGCCGGTCCGCGCTGCCTCGCACCCGCGGCGTGTCCTCCACCCGCTGCTGGATGACGAGCTTCTGCGTGTCCTTCTGAGGGGCCACGAGCTGGACCGCGTCCTCGATCACCTGGGCGAGGTCGGCCGTCGCGTCCGCCGGGGCCGGCTCCTGCCGTGCGAAGTCCAGAAGGTCACGAATGATCGTGTTGATGCGCTCGGTTTCCTTGTGAATGCGCGCCAAGAACTCGTCGCGATCTCCCGGATCGAGCTCCTCGTCGCGGGCCAGCTCCACGAGCCCGAGGATGGCCGCCAGCGGGTTGCCGATCTCGTGGGCGACGCCCGCCGCGAGGCGCCCGACGGAGGCGAGACGCGCGGAGCGAAGCACCTGCTCCTGCGCCGCTTCGAGCTCACGCGTCGTCTCTTCCAGCTCCCGAAGGCGGGCCTCGAGGGCGGCGCGGTCCGCGCGGAGCTGTCGGGCCATGTCGTTGAAGGTCCGGGCGAGCCGGCGCACCTCGGCGGCGCCTTCGATGGGGACCTCGACCTCCAGTGAGCCGCGAGCCAGGCGTTCGGACGCGCGCGTGAGCAGGTCGATGGGCCGCACGATGAGGAAGGTGAGCGCTAGGTAGGTCAGCAGCAGGATCGCTCCGCCGGTGACCGCGACGTAGAGCAGCAGGAGGTTGTGGAGCGGGACCCGCTGGGGCGTGCGCACCCAAAGCCGCACCGTGCCCCGGCTCGAGGGGGCCTCGGCCGGATGCCCGAGGCCGGTCACACCACGCGCGAGAGGGGGGTGCGGTGGCCGCAGCAGCTCCGCGCCTCGGATGCCTCCCTGCCCGAGGACCGCGTCCGCCAGCCTGTCGAAGCGCTCTTGGGTCGGCTCGTCTTCGAGGGCCGCTGCCAGCGCTGCGGCCGTCGCCTGTGCGTCGCGCACCCGCTCGTTCTCGCGTCCCCGGCGGCCGAGCTGCACGGCGGCCAGGCCCAGGAGCGTGAAAGCGACGACGAAGGCGATGCTCAGCGCGAGGATGAGCTCCAATCGCAGGCCTAAGCGTCGCACCGCGGCGATGGTACCATCGCGCGCATGGTGAACGCCCGGGAGGCCATGATGACGTGGGTCGGTGCGCTGAGCTCGGGTGGCGTCCTGCGCGACGATCGGGAAGCCGCGGGCCTGAGTGTCGCCGCATACGTCGTGGGGGAGTCGCGCCTGGCGGAGCTTCGCCGCTGGATGGTCACGCAGCCGCGGGCGCTCGTCGAGCGCGAGCAGCGCGCCGCGATCGAGCTGTGCATCTGGATGGCGCAGGCCGACCGGCACCTCGACCCCGAAGAGGTGCACCTGCTGCGCGCTCTGATCGGCGCGAGCCACCTGGACCCGGACGCACAAGACGCGCTCGTCGATGCCGTGCACGAGCCCCCGGCGGTGGAGGGTGTCGAGACGCGGCTGACCCATCCCGTGCTGCGCGAGCTCATGGTTGCTCTCATGTGGGAGCTCGCCGAAGCCGATGGACGCCTGGACCCCCGCGAGGAGGCGCTCTTCGCACAGATGTGTGAGCGCCTCGGTGTCGGCCCGGCGCGAGCGGAAGAGCTGCGCGAGGCGATCGTCGCGCGCCTCGGTGCCGAGAGCTGAGGGTCCGACAAGCCCGTCAGAGAAGTCCGTCGAGCGGCCCCGTTCCTTCGAGACCGAACTCGCTGACCGGCACCCCGGCCGCCTGGAGCATCGAGACGTAAAGGTTGGCCAAGGGTTCGCGGCCTCGGTACACGAGGTGACGGCCGGAGCGGACGCCGCCGGCGTGGCCGCCGAGGAGGAGAGGCAAGTTCGTGTGTCGATGCACGGGTCCGGACCGTTGTGGGGTGAGGTCGCCGAGGGGGTCGCCGCTACTATGGCCCGTGCCGTCGAGGCCGCCGCCGAAGAGCACCAGCGACCGGTCGAGGAGGCTCGACCCGTCGCCTTGCCGCGCGTCCCGTAGCTTCCGCAGCAGATCGCCGAAGCGGTCGATCTGCCATCGGTTGATGGCCTCCACGCGCTCCACGTCCGCCGTCCCTGCCTCCAAGTGCGTCATCTGGTGGTGGTTGCTGGCGATGGGCGAACCGCCGACGGTGAGGAAGTCGTAGGTGCCGCTCTTCTCGATGAGGAGGCTGGCCACGCGCGTGCGATCGCACTGGAAGGCCAGGGTGATCATGTCGAACATGAGGTCGAGGCGCTGGGCGAACCCTGGGTCGCTCGGCGGTGGGCTCCCGGGGTCGCACAGGGGCATGCCCTCGCTGGCGGCGAGCTTCACCTCGAGCTGGCGGATGCCCGCCAGGTATTCGTCGAGCTTCTGGTTGTCGGCGGTGCCGAGCTTGCCGCGGAGCGTGGCGATGTCGTCCACGACCGAATCGAGCACGCTGCCTTCGCGCTCGAGCCGGCGGGCACGTTCTGTCTCCGTCTCGGTGGCGTCGAAGCCCGCGAAGAGGCGCTCGAAGACGTTCCTCGGGTTCGTCTCTTTGTCGGCGGGGGTCTGCGGGGCCGTCCACGAGATGTTTGCCTTGTAGATCGGCGCGTAGCCGGAGTCGCCGCCGTAGCTTCCTTGGCGGGTCGCGAGCACGAGGGAGGGGATTGCCGGCGTGAACATACGCAGGTGGTTGGCCGCGACCTGATCGACGGATATGTTGTTCTCGATGTCGGAACCGTCGGTCTTCTTGATGCGCCAGGCGGTCAGGAAGGTGGCGGTGTCGCGCGCATGGTCGCCCGGTCCGTCGCTCGATCGAAAGCCCTCCGCCACGCCGGCGCGTGCGGCGGCCACGCCCTCGTAGGTATAGCTGCCGCCTCCAGGTCGATTGCTCAGCCCGGTGAGGATGTTGAAGTGATCGCGCACGTCGTCGAGGCCGGCGAGCTGCGCTGGCGTCGTGTACCCGGGGCCTTCCTCGCTGGGGGTCATGTGCGTGCGGATCATCCCGTTCGGAACGTAGAGGAACACGAGCCGGGTGAGGTCGTCGCCGGCGGCCTTGGCGCGCTCGACGGAAGGCACCATCGCTTCGAGGTAGGGCAGGGCGATGGCGGCACCGGCTCCGCCCAAGAAGGCGCGTCGCGAGATCTCCCAGCGCTTCTTCATCGCTCCACTCCTTGTTCTCCAACCGTCCGGAACAGCTCGTCGGTCACGAGCTCGAGGATCAGGGCGCGCAGGCTCCCGTCCTGTCCGAGGCGGTCGACCAGCTCATCGACGAGACAGTAGTCCTGGGAGCGCAGCGACCGACCCAGCGCGTAGGCGGTGAGCTTCTCGCCGACACAGGTCATGAAGCGCTCGTCTCCGGCGAGGATCTCCCCGAGCTCGGCGGCGCCCTCGAAGCGGGTGCCGTCCGGAAGCTCGCCGGAGGCATCGATGGGCTGGCCATCGTCGAAGTCGCGCCAGCGCCCGGTCGCGTCGAAGTTCTCGAGGGCAAAGCCGATGGGGTCCATGAGGGCATGGCAGCTTGCGCACTCGGGGTTCGCCCGATGAGCCTCCACGCGCTCGCGGAGGGTGAGCGTCTCGCCGCTCTCGCCGGTCGGGTCGTCGGGCAGCGCCTCCACGTTTGCCGGAGGAGGAGGCAGCGGCGCGCATAGGAGCCGGTCGAGCACATACTTGCCGCGGCGAACCAGGGAGGTCCGGTTGGGGTGCGAGGTGACGGTGAGGATCGAGCCTTGGGTGAGCAGGCCGCCGCGCGTGGTGTCCGTCAAGCGCACCAAGCGCATCTCGTCGCCCACGACGCCCTCGATGCCGTAGTGGCGAGCGAGGCGTTCGTTGAGGAACGTGAAGTCCGCACGCACGAGGGTCGAGAGGGGCAGGTCGTTGTCGATGATGTGCCGGATGAACAGGCGGGTCTCGGCGGCCATGGCTGCGCGGAGCTCCTCGTCGAAGTCCGGGAAGAGCTCGGCGGACGGCGCCGCCTCTGGGAGCTGCGTGACCTTGAGCCAACGGGCGGCGAACTCGTCGAGGAAGGCGTCGAAGCGAGGGTCGTCGATCATCCGTTCGACCTGCGCGCGCAGCACGGCGTCGCGGGTGAGATCGCCGGACTCGGCCAAGGCGAAGAGCTCGTCGTCGGGCATCGTCGACCACAGGAAGTAGGAGAGCCGCGAGGCCAGCTCGTAGCCATTCAGCTCGCGGACGCCGTCCCGCGCGTGCTCCTCGGCGCGGAACATGAAGTTGGGTGACAAGAGCGTTGCGCGGATGGCCAGGGCGATGCCTTCGTCGTAGTCCCCGTCACGGGCGCCGAGCTCGACGATGCGGACCAGCTTCGTCACCTCCGCGTCGTCGAGGGGACGTCGCCAGGCCTTGCGGCCGAAGCGCTCGACGAAGTCGGTGGCGCAGTCGTTCACGCTACGGCTGGATGGGTCGCAGGCGAGGAACTCGGACCGGAATTCCGGGCGCGCGATCGCCGCCTGCGCCAGCTCCCGAGCCGCGCCGTCGTAGCTCTCGACCGCGAGTGTCCCCACGGTCAGCACGTCGGCGTCGTTCAGGAAGCCGTCGCCGGATTCGTTGTCGGTGGGGAAGCCGTCGGCGGGGTTGCTCGCGTCGCCCAAGAGGTCGCGGACCGTGTTGTTGTACTCGGCGCGGTTGAGCCGGTGCAGCGTGACGTAGCCGGGGCTGGGGTCGATCCCGTCGCAGAGCGCGCCGTTCGGTCGTTCGTCCGGGGGGACCAGGCCCTCGGGCGTCCCGATGCTCCCTTCGCAACCGAGCGCGCCGCCCACCGAGAGCGCGCCACAAAGCCCAGCCCACGTCCAGATCCGCATCGAGGGTCGATTATGCACGGAGCAGGCCTCCGCGGGGGAAGCCGAGATGCGCGCCACTGGTCGGCGCGGTTGGGGGGGCGAGGCCCCATTGGGGTCGACGGACCGCGCGCTGACGCCCACCGGGCCGCTGCGTTCGGGAGCAAGAGGGTGGCTGCGAGTGGCGCCGCGAAGGCGTACGGTCGGGGCATGAAGCCAGTTCGTCGCCTCTTCGGGCGCATCTTCCTGACGGCCTTTGGCTGGAGTGAGGAGGGCGATCCGCCCCAAATCCCCAAGTACGTCCTCATCGCCGCGCCCCATACGAGCAATTGGGACTTCCCGTTCACCTTGGCCCTGAGCTGGGTGACCGGCGTGCGCATCCGCTGGATGGGCAAGCACACCCTCTTCGAGGGGCCGGCGGGCGTCTTCTTCCGCGCGGTGGGAGGAGTCCCCGTGGTCCGGCACGAGAAGCGAAACATGGTGCAGCAGATGATCGACCTGCTTCGCTCGGAGGACGAGCTCGTGCTCCTCGTGCCGGCGGAAGGGACTCGCTCCCGTCGGACCTACTGGAAGTCCGGCTTCTACCACATCGCCCGCGGCGCAGGCGTGCCCGTGGTGCCCGGCTACCTCGATTACGCGCGCAAGCGGGGTGGCTTCGGTGAGCCGATCGCGTTGACGGGGGACGTGCGTGCCGACATGGACCGCATCCGCGCGTTCTACGCGGACAAGGTCGGCAAGTACCCCGAGAAGTTCACGCCGCCGCGGTTACGGGAAGAAGAAGAGGCGGATCCGGCGCTCCTGAACTGAGACGCCCGGAGGTTCGGGTTGAATGGGCGAGTCGCTCGGCGGCGTCGACCGAGAGTGGCCGGTGCGTGCTCCCTCGTCGCGGCCCTCGAGGCCTACTCTTGGACGGCGGTTGCGAGGCGGTTGTGACGCGGTGGCGCCCGGCGGTTGCGCGCTCACGGCGGCGGGCGAGGGACCTCCGCGTCCGCGAAGCCGTCGTCGAGGGCCTGGGCTTCGGCGTCGCGGCGCGGCTCCCCCAGCTCGTTCCCGTTGACGGGATCCACGCCCAGCGCCTTCCGGATGGCGCGCGCCTGCGGTCGCGTGGCCCCGGCGGCCACGAGCTCCTCCTCGGAGGCTTCGCGGACGGCGCTCGTGGAGCCGAAGGCGCGCAGGAGCTTCGCGCGGGTCTTGGGGCCCACGCCTTTGACCTCGTCGAGCTCCGATCGCATCCGGCGCTTGAGCCCGAGCTGGATGCGGAAGGCATTGGACGCCCGATGGGCTTCGTCTCTGGCATAGGCGAGC
>JALVDI010000493.1 GCA_027009115.1 Polyangiaceae bacterium
TTCCGGGCCTTCGACGGAGCGGTTCGAAGCCGCGCCGCAGGCGGTCACCAGCCCCATCGCCAACACTGCCCAGCGCACGCGGCCGGAGCCTAGCAGAAGAACGGACTGCTAGCGCCGGCGTCGCCGGATGAGTCCGAGGGCGATCAAGACGAGCAGGGCGTCCGAGGCGAGGGAGTTTCCCTGGCCCATCGCGCGGCAGGCGCAGCCGGCCCCGCCAGCGCGGCCCCGCGGACGTCCGCCCCCGTCGCTACCGGGAACGCTTCCGTCGGCGGCACCCCCATCGGTGCCCGGCGTCGTGCCGGCATCGGTCGGAGGAGGCGCCCCAATGGGGACGCAGGCGCCCGCTCGACATTCGTCGCCGTCGGGACAGAGCGCGCCCTCGCAGGCGTCCACGCAGCTGCCCCCGCGACACGCCTGGCCCGCTGGGCAACTCACATCGACGCAGGCCTCCTCGACGCAGTGACCGTCTGCGCCACAGCCCTGGCCGCTCGGGCATCCGGAGATGTCGCAGCGCTCGATGCAGGTCCCCTCCTCGCAGACGGTGCACGTGCTGTCGCAGGTGGAGCCTGCGCACAGATCGACGCATCGTCCTCCGGCGCAGGAAAGGCCCGCCGGGCAGCGCACGCCCTCGCATCCCTCGATGCAGCGACCGGCGGTGCAGCGCTGACCCGCCGGGCACTCGACGCCCGCGCAGGCCGTCTCGATGCAGCGCCCGGATGCCGCGTCGCACTCGTGACCCGGGGGGCAGCCGCCTTCGAAGCAGACGTCCACGCACCGGCCTCGCTCGCAGATCTGGGGAGAAGGGCAGAGATCCCCCTCGTCGACCACTCCGTTGCAGTCGTTGTCGAGCGCGTCGCAGCGCTCCGCCGAGGGGGTGACCTCGGGCTGGCAGACCGTTCCGTCGCCGACGCAGGCTGTCCGACCTTGGGCGCAGACCCCCATCCTGCCCGTGTCGCAAACTTGGCCTGCATCCGGACAGACGACGGAGCCGGCGCGGATGGAGAAGCGCCAGATGCCCGCCTCGCCGACGTTGGACTGGGTGCAAAGGATGGTGTGGATGTCGTTGGTTCGGGACCCCATGATCTCCACGAAGTCCATGCTGTTGCCCGCGTCGAAGCCCGCCTGCGCAGCCGTGGGTTCGCCCGTGCAGGAGCCGCTCACGCAGGGGAAGTCGCCGAGAGGGCAGGTCTCGCCGATGAAGGGCACGTTGATGCACGCCACCGTGCGCCTGCCGCCGGAGAGGCCGTTGGTGCCTCCGGAAGCGTCGCCCGTATTCCACTCACAGCGGTTGAAGCGAAACTCGACGTCGAAGTCGCCGGCAGCGGTGCACTCGCTCGCCTCGACCGGCGACAGGATCAGCTGAAAGCTCATGACCTTGTCGGAGTGGCAGGCGTAGTAGGCGGTTCGGTCCCAGGTCACGACGACGCGCCGGCCCGCCGTGTCGAGGGTCCACCACACACCGTTCGACGAGGGGTTGTGGCAGTCGCCCGCATAGCCCGTCCCACCGTCAGGTTGCGTGTCGCAGTCCGTGCGGATGTCCACATCGGCCCAAAACGGTGCGATCATCGGGCGGTCGGCGACCGGAAACGGTTCCGGAGTATACTTTGGCAGCTCGTCGCTGAAAGAGACGTTGCCGTTGGTGTTCACAAACATCGAGGTGTGGGTGCGGCCAAAGAAATTGATGCCTGCGGGGAACACCGGGGACAGATCGATGCGACGCGAGGAGCCGTCGTCGTTGGGCCCCAGGCAAGAGGTGCCGTAGCCCACCGGACCCCCGAACCCATCGATCAGAGGCACCTCCGCCTTTGTGCGGGACGCCGGAGCCGTCACCGCCAGGGCGGCCAGGAGTGCCAACGGAAGCCACGCTCGGGCGCAGTGTTCGGGGGCGGAGAAGCGGCGCGACATGAGGACCTCCGAGCGGATGGGCAAGGGACGGGCCCACGCTCGGAGCAGCTCGAGCCTAAGGAGACGCCGTCGGATGCCGAGGAGCGAGGCGTCGAGCATCGAGTTGGGGAGCCGACGCGCACTGCCGATGCTGCCGGATTCGAAGGCGGGCGCCAAGACTTCACCCAATTCCAGGCCTCGCCGACTCCATCCGTCGCAAGGCTCTCCGAGCGCACCGCCGAGGGACTCGCGACCGGAGATTGGACGGGCTTGCACTGC
>JALVDI010000494.1 GCA_027009115.1 Polyangiaceae bacterium
CCCGGGAGACCCTCGAGGGCAACCTCCGCGGCATCCTCGCAGGCCTGACCCCCGAGGAGGTCAACCGCGACAAGGAGGCCTTCGCCGCGAAGCTCACCGAAGAAGCTGGCCACGACCTCGAGAAGATCGGCCTGGTGCTCGACACGCTGAACATCCAGAACGTGAGCGACGAGGTCGGCTACCTCGACGCCATCGGGCGTATGCGTAGCGCGCACATCCGCCGCGACGCGCAGATCGCCGAAGCCCAGGCCCACGCTGACGCCGCGATGGTCAAGTGGTCGAACTACAAGCAGGGCGAGCTTGCGAAGCTCCGAGCGGCGATCGAGATCGCCCGCAAGGAGAACGAGCGCCGCATCGCGGACGCGCGCACGAAACGAGGCGCCATGATCGCCGAGGAGCGCGCGCAGGTGCAGGCCGACATGGCCCAGGCCCAGGCAGAGCTGGCGATGCAGGCGGCGCGCATCGACCAGGTCCGGCTCAAGCTACAAGCCGACGTCGTCCGGCCCGCCGAGGCGCAACGCGACGAAGCGATCGCGCAGGCCAAAGCGGACGCAGCAAAGATCATCGAGCAAGGAAAGGCGACCGCCAAGGTGCTGACGGACCTCGCCAAGTCCTACCGCAGCCAAGGCGCCACAGGGCGTGACGTGCTGCTCATGCAGAAGCTGGTACCGGTGCTCTCCCAGGTCGCCGGCACCATCGGAGAGCTCCGGGTCGACCGGCTCACGGTCCTTGGTGGCGAGGCCAACGGGAAGAACGCTTCCAAGAACCTCGCCGGCACCCTCGTCAGCACCTCCGAGCAGATCAAGGCGGCGACGGGCATCGACGTGACCCGAGCCCTGCGCTCGAAACTGGGCGAAGAGCGGGCGCGCGTCGGCGACCGCGAACGTTGAACCCGAGCGCCCGCCACCCTCGCCGTGGCGGGCCGCCCAGGGAACGCGCGCACGGCTGGCAGCCCGCCGGTGGCTCGGGGTAGAATGCTGCGGTATTGTTGGATCCGACGATGCCGAGGTTCGAGCGGTGAACGAGCGCGTCCGAAACCGTTCGGGTGACACCTTGGAGCAGCCCGTGGGACGTCAGGGGCGCCTCGTGGTCCTCGCCGGCCCCCTGTTCGGGCGCGCCTTCGCCGTCGACGGGGACGAGACAACCATCGGGCGCTGCCCTGAGGCCACCATCGTCCTCGACGATCACCCGGGCGTGAGCCGGCGGCACGCCGTCATCGTGCAGGTGGGGGGCCAGTTTGCGGTCGAGGACCTTGGCTCGCGCAACGGGACTTTCGTCAACGGCCAGCAGGTGACCCAGCGGACGCCGCTCCGCTTTGGCGACCGGCTACAGCTCGGCGCCGACTGCGTGCTGCTCTTCACCTATTCGGACCCGGCGGCGGAGTTCCTCGACCACCTGCGCCGCATGGAGACCGTGGGTCGGATGACCGCAGGCATCGCCCACGACTTCAACAACCTCTTGATGGTGTTGGTGACCAGCCTCGAGCACCTGCGCAAGCTGCCCCTCGACGACGTGCTGCCCGGTATGGACGCCGGCGCAGCGGCGGAGGACGGCCTGGCGGCGGCGCTGCAAGGGGTGGAGCTGACCAAGAAGATCCTCTCCCTCTCACGCCCTGCCGACGACGTCATGGCCCTCGTCGACGTCGAAGGGCTCGTGCGCGACGCAGCGCACCTCTCGCGGCGCCTCATGGGCGACCTCGTGCGGCTGCGCGTCCAAGTCGAGCCCGAGCTCACGATCTGGGGCAGCCGCGGAGACCTCCAGCAGGTGCTGATCAACCTCTGCATCAACGCCCGTGATGCGATGCCGCGCGGCGGCGTGCTGACGATCAAGGCGCGGCGGGTGGGACGCAGCTCGAAACGCCTGCCGGGCAACGGCGAGCGGGTGCTCATCGAGGTCTGCGACACCGGCGTGGGCATGGACGAGGAGACGCGCGAGCGTGTCTTCGACCCGTTCTTTACGACGAAAGACCACACCCGCGGCACGGGCCTGGGCCTCGCCACCGCCTTCGCCACCGTGCAACGGCACGGAGGCACGATCCAGGTCGACTCGGAGCTCGGCCGGGGCAGTCGCTTCTCGATCCTGCTACCGATCGCGCGGGCGCAGCCCTCACCGGTGACCAAGCATCGGATGGCGACCCCGATGAGGGGCCTCGGCGGCCGCGGCTTGTCCCGGGTGCTCGTCATCGACGACGAGCCGCTCGTACTCCGCAGCACCCGCCGCCAGCTCAAGTCCCTCGGCTACAGCAGCGGGCTCTTCGCGGACCCGGACGAAGCCCTCGAGACCCTCCGCGCCGACCCGCACGGATTCGACGCCGCCGTGGTGGATCTGCACCTGGACGGCACGAGCGCTACCGAGCTCATCCCCAAGCTCCGAGCCATCCGCCCCGAGCTGCCGATCTTGGTCTTCTCAGGCCATTGGACCGACGAGCAGGGGGCGGCATTGCGCCAGCAGAACGTCGCGCTCCTGCAGAAGCCGTGCTCGGCCGAGACCCTCGAACGGGCGCTGCGCCGCCTTGCCGGCAGCCGCGACGACGCCTGACGTCGAAGCGCCGGCACGCAAGAATGCGCGGCTCAAAGGCGGCGCAGCCGCCGGAGCTTGACCACCCGTCCGCCCTTGCCGTCGGGATCGACCGGGGGCAGCGCGGTCACGAGCCGCTCGATCCATGGCGCCGCGTGAATCATCGCCGCCTCCGCGTGGAGCTCGGAGAAGTCAGGGTCGTCGAAGACGAGCAGGAGCCAGTAGATCCCACCGAAGCCCCGGCCGAGGAGCGCCACCTCGCTCTCCCGCAAGGACCAGCGGGAACCTCCCGGGTGCCGAGCACAGCGCTCCCGCAGCGCGGCGATGGCCGCGAACATGCGCAGCCGACGCCGCCACTGCGCTGGCCTTCGGGTCGTGCCCTCCGCCACCGCGAGCATCTCGGTCACGAGGCGGGCCAGCTCGTTGGGCAGCGCGGCGTCGGCCTCGCCCGCGAGCACCGAGGGCAGATCGACCCCCGCCTGTTTCCCGAGACGCCACGCCTTCGCGCCGCGTTCGGCGTCGAGCACGTCCTCGGGGCCTCGTTCGCCGTCCGACGCCCCCCAGATCATGGGGGAGGTCTCGTCGACCACGAGGGCGTCGCAGGCCCGCGTCTGCTGTGCCAGCACCTCCAGCGCGTCGTCGAGGGAGCGCTGCGGATCGGGAGCGGTCGCGGGCGTACGCACCGCGCTCAGCGTCGAGGCGAAGCTGCCGGCCAGCAACCGCAGGCGGTCGCGGAGGACCTCGACGGGCTGCGGGGGCGGACCGTCGTAGACCACGACGAGGCGGTACGGGCCGTCGCCAACGGGACACCACACCGTGTCGCTCGACGGGTCACGCCCACCAAGCTCGAGGCGAGCGTCGTCCGCTTCGAGCTCCTGGACTGTCAGCGCGAGCACGCGAGCGAGATCGTCCACCGCCGGAGTATACGCTGAATCGACGCTCGCCGTTGACGCTCGCCGCTGGCCTGGCCACGCTGAGCCCATGCCGCGACTCATCGCTCGGGTCCTGATCCTCGGCGTCCTCGTCGGTTGCGGGGATTCGACGAGTGTCGAGCGCGACGCCAGCGACGACGAGGACGCGACCGATCCCGGCGGCGACCGCGATCGCGACGGCGTCTGCGACGGAACGGAGCTGGCGCGGGGAACCGACGCCGACGCGAGCGACTCGGACGAGGACGGCTTCAGCGACTACGCGGAGATCCTCGGCGGCTTCGACCCGCTCGACCCAAGCTCGCCGGACCGCGACCAGGTCTACGTGCTGCGGGAGACACCGGAGGCGTCGCTGCAGGTCCCCCTCACCCAGAGCGTGCGGGGCGCCGGCGAGGACTACAGCGGCGCCTTCGAGGCGACCGGGCGGCCGGACGACGCCGGGGACACGGCGGCGACCTTCTACACGGGCTCGGTGGCGACCTTTGCCGAGCCGCCGGAGAACGCCTCCGTCGTCGACCCCACGGGCGAGGCCTTCCGCGGCGTGGTTGGCCGGACTCTGCTCGGCTTCGAGCTGCGTTTCGCCTTCGGCGGCGCCACCCCCCGGCTCTGCGCGCGGAGCCACCGCTGGCGCTACAACATCAAGCGCAGCGACGGGCGCCTGATCGGAGCGCAAGGGGGCCTGCTGCTGATCCTTCCGCCGGGCCAAACCCTCGCGACGGCCCAATGGTGTCTCCCCGCCGGCGGCTGCATCTGAGGGGAGGCCGACGGGCTCGCGTCCGGACCCGATCCTGTGCTAGCTCCCGGCCATGGCGTTGAAGGTCGAGGCGGTTGGACAGACCACGGACGAGCTGGTGCACGAGTACGGGTGGAAGGACGTGGTCCTTTACGCTCTGAGCGTCGGCGCCACCCTCGACGAGCTCGACTTCCTCTACGAAAAGCGCGGCCCGAAGGTCTTGCCGACCTACGCGGTCATCCCGACCTTCACGGCCCTCGACCGGCTCTTCGATGCCGTCGGAGGCGACCTGCTCGGGGTCGTCCACGGCGCACAGAGCATCCGGCTGCACCGCCCTTTCGCGCCGGAAGGAAAGCTCGTGACCGTCGGGAAGGTCGAGGCCATCCACGACCTCAAGCGCATGGCGCAGGCGGTCTTCACGACGCGAACGCACCAGGACGGGGAGCTGGTCTGCGAGACCGAGTGGCTCATCCTCTTTCGGCTCGACGGAGGCTTCGGCGGTCCGCGTCCCCCCGCCAGTCCGAAGTACCGCGCCCCGAATCGAACCCCCGACTTCACGGCGAGGGAACGCACCGCGCGTGAGCAAGCCGCCCTCTACCGCCTCAACGGCGACCTCAACCCGCTGCACATCGATCCCGAGATCAGCGCGAAGGCAGGGTTCGATGCGCCGATCCTCCACGGCCTGTGCACCTTCGGCTACGTGGGCCGCGCCGTGCTCCGCAACCTCTGCGACGGGGAGCCGGGCCGCTTGCGCGAGCTGCGGGGGCAGTTCCGCAAGCCGGTCTGGCCCGGCGACACCTTGGTCACCGAGGGGTGGGCGGCCGACGACCGGGTCGTGCTGCGGCTGCGTACGGAGCAGCGCCCCGAAGAGATCGCGTTCACCAACGCCTACGCCATCGTCGACTGAGCTCAGCGCGAGACGGTGGATAGCGGCGGGTAAGGACCCCGGCCGGCTGCGAAGCGTCGGGCGGCGATGCGGATCCGGCGAAGCTGTGCGGCGTCCAGGAAGGGGGACCGTCCCCGCTCGTAGCTCATGAGGTTGCCCGGCGTCGACGAGTGCGGGTTGCCAAAGAAGTGCGCCCGATCGGGCCGGGGGCTGTCGCGCGGTAAACTCGCTCCGCTCCTCCGCAAAGGAGTCTCTCTGTTTTGAGTCACGCAACCCAGGAGGGGGATCCTCCGAACCCAGTAAACTTGTGAATCCAGCGATATCCGTCGGCTTTTCACCCCGTCTCGGGGGTGTACCCTGGCTCCATGAGCGAGTCGCCGGTCAAGCGCGTGGGGATCGTGTTCTCGGGGGGCCCGGCGCCGGGCGCCAACGCGGTCATCTCGGCCGCCGCCAGCGCTTTTGTCGAGGACGGGCGAGAGGTGGTGGGCTTCTTCCACGGCTTCTCCAACCTCCAAGAGTACCACCCGGTCAGCCGGCGGCTGCTGCCGGACGAGCACTACCGCATCTTCGAGCGGCGCGATTTCTCGGGCCTGCGCAACGCCCGCGGGGTGTTGATCGGGACGAGCCGGGCGGCTCCGGGGCGGGGGATCCGCTCCTTCGACGAGCTGGGGCACCCGGAAAAGTCGGCGAAGCTGCGGAACGTCTACAAGGCGCTGGTGGACCTCGACATCGACGCGCTCATCACCATCGGGGGCGATGGGACCCTGAGCACGGCGAACTTCCTGCACGAGCTGCAGAAGCGTCTGCCTCCGAAGGCGCGCCGAGTGCGGCTGGTGCATCTGCCCAAGACCATCGACAACGACTACCGCGGCATCGACTTCACCTTCGGCTTCTTCACGGCGGTCGACGTCCTGACGAAAGAGCTGCTGAACCTACGGGCCGACGCCATCGCGACCGGCAGCTACTTCGTCGTCGAGACGATGGGCCGCAAATCGGGGTGGGTCTCCTACGGGGTGGCCATCGCCGGCGAGGCCAACCTGGTCATCGCACCCGAAGACATGAACGGCACGCTCAGCGACGACAACGGCCGGCTGAGCCTCGACAAGCTCGCTGCCAAGATCGTCGACCTGATCGAGCACCGCGAGAAGAAGGGCAAGCACTACGGCACGGTGGTGCTCGCCGAGGGGCTGGCCGAGCTGCTCCCCGACGAAGTGCTCGCGACCCTCCCCCAAGACCAGCACGGGCACATCTCGCACGGCAAGCTCGACCTCGGAAAGCTCGTAGCCAAGCTCGTGGCCGACCTTTACTCCGAGCGCTTCGGTCTGGCCAAGAAGGTCAGCGGCGTGCAGCTCGGCTACGAGAGCCGCTGCGCCCCGCCCCACGCCTTCGACGTGATGCTCGGCTCGCAGCTCGGAGTGGGAGCGTACCGCGCCCTCGTCGAGGAACAGCTCGACGGACACATGGTGAGCGTCTCGGGACAGCTCGACCTGCGCTACGTGCCTTTCGAGGCGCTCATCGATCCGCAGACGAGGTTGGCGTCCGTGCGCTCCATCGAGCGAGGCAGCGACTTCCACCGCCTCGCCCGCTTCTTGGAGACCCGCACCGACGAGGTCCTGAGCTGGTCGCCGGCGCGGCGCCGCGAGTGAGCCCTCAGAAGCCGTCCTGCTGGGCCTGAGCCATGAGCTGCATCCCAAGCTGGAGCGCGGTCGAGTAATCGCCGGCCATGCGAAGCTTGCCGCCCATGAAGAGCTGCTGCGGGTTGACCTCGCCCGCGCGCGCGGCCTCGAGATCCTCATACTTGATCGTCGCGGTGAACGTCGGCTCCTCCGGCGGTTCCGGAGCGTTCAGCGCAATCCGCACCGTAACCGTCCCGAGCTCGGGGACGTCTTCGACGATCACGTGGAAAAGGAGGCTCTGGTCGCCGAGCGCCGCCTGGAGCCGCTTGCTCGCGGTCCGCGCGGCACGCATCGCGGCCTTGCTCTCCTCGAGCTCGCCTTCCTTCTCCGCCTCGCCGAGGAGCATCCGGAGCGCCGGCCCCGGCGCCGCGACCGCCAGCCGGACATCCTCGGCGGGCTTGCTGTCGAGGGGCGTCATCTTGCCGTCCTCGAGCTTCAGGTAGACCTCCCCTTCTCCCTCGACCACGAGCACCACGGCGCCCGAAGCGCCCTTGACGTCCTCGAGGATCTTCTTGGCCTTCTCGTCTTGCGCCGCCTGCGCTTCGAGCTGGGCGACGCCCTTCTCGAAGAGCTTGGGGAAGGTTTCCTTGAGGAATGCGACCGGGTCCGTGTGACTCATGGCGCGGCACTCTACCGAAGGGAACCGATGCTGTCAGCAACCTCGCACCGACCTCAGCTCCCCAACACTTCCTCGAGACACGCGAGGCCCGCCTGCAGCTTTGCGAAGAACGATCGCGAGTGAGGGATGAACACGAAGCGCCGGTGGGCCGACCAGATCGCACGCAGGCGCCGGTCGATGGCCACGGCCTCCTCGCTGCTCTCGGTGCGCACACGGTTGCCGCCCTCAATCTCGGCGCCGCCGGCGGCCGCCGTCTCAAAGAAGAGGACAGCGTCGTAGCGGGCGAGCTCTCTCCTGGCGTCGGTCTCCATCGCCGCGTAGAAGCTCTCGGGGCCGCCGGGCCAGTAAGCCGCGCCATCCAAGGTGCCTCGATCGCAGAGCAACGCACGCTCGGGAAAGCGCGCGGCCTGGACGTTCTCGAGGGAACGCTGAAGGTGAAAGATCGCGCGCTGCGTCTCTCGGATCGCGTTGGCGTCGCTGCAGCGAGGGAAGCCACCGGAGAAGAGCAGCGTGGCCGCTTCAGGGACCACGACGACCCGAGGGCCGACCTCGCGCCGGAAGAGATCGGCGGCCGTGCTCTTGCCCCCGCCGGGGCCGCCGGTCAGCACGATCCTCGAGGCGCCCATGACCGGGTGATGCCCCCGCGCTCCCGGGCAAGCAAGAGAGATCGCGCAATTCCAGGTTGGCTTGCGCGGAAGAAGACTTGGTCGAGTCTTCGTGCGGCACAGCCGCTACATCACGTCCGAGATCCACACGGCCCTCCACGGCTCGGACACCCGCCAAGGTTCGGCGCTCACTGTCCGTGACGCTCAGGGGACGGCGTACATGTCGTCGGACAGGCCCGTGGCGCCGTCGTTGGCCACGCCTGCGCCCGTGCCTCCGGCGCCGCCTCTGCCGATGTCGAAGCCGACGTTCGTGCTGGCCGGGTCGAGGGCGGCGCCACCTCCGAGCACGATCCCGAAGCTCGGGCCGCCGCCGCCGCCTCCTCCGCCACCGCCGGGGCCCCCACGGCCGCCGATTCCGCCGCTTCCACCGCGACCGCTGCAGCTCGCGCCTGCGACCGGTGAGCCGCCGGCGCCGCCGCTCCCGCCCGGTCCGCCGGGTCCGCCCTCGCCCCCATCGCCCCCGTCGCCCCCGTCGGAGGTGTGCAGCGC
>JALVDI010000495.1 GCA_027009115.1 Polyangiaceae bacterium
AGGAGCTGCCTCACCTCCGAAGTCGGCTCCACCGCCGAACGGGCGCGCTCGAGGATCGCCCCCGCCTCCTCGGGGCGACCCTGGGCGAAGTGGAGCTGAGCCGCTGCCAGGTAGCCATCGAACCGGTCGGGCGCGAGGGCGATGGCGCGTTCGTACTGGGTGAGCGCCTCGTTCGGCCGCTCCATGGCCTCGAGCACCTTGCCCAGCCAGAGGACCACGATGGGTAGCTCGGCGTGTGCCTCGGCCAGCGCCGCCATGGTCGCGTGCGCCTCCTGGATCTGGTCGAGGGGGATCTGCGCCTGCACCTTCCCAATGCCGACCTGCACGTCGTAAGGCAGCTCGCCCTCCGGCGCGACCTCGTGACCGATCGCCTGCCCGGCAGCATCGAAGCGGGCCAGAGCGTCACGATAGCGGCGCTCCTGCAGCAAGACGCGGCCAAGGCCGAGGAGCGACTCGATATCGAAGGGTGACGCCGCGACGGCCGCCTCGTAGGCTTGCCGCGCCCTCCCTCTCAGGCCGCGGTGCTCGTAGACGCGACCAAGGAGACCGTAGGCTTCGGCGCGTTCGAGCGCCGAGGCGTGGATGACCCGCCCGTCGGGCAGCGGTCGCTCCCCCGCCGCGAGCTGGGCTGCCTCCTCGGCGCGATCGATGTCCCCGCGGGCAAAGGCGAGGCTCCCCTGCGCCACGAGGGCGGCGGCGTGAGCAGGGCTCGCTTCGAGGGTCGCCGCGACGGCCTCGGCGAACGCCTCACGATGACCGGCGGCCCGGTGCGTACGGGCGATGCCCCAGAGCCAGCGCGCCCCGGCGGACGACCCCGCCTGGAACTCCGCGAGGGCCGCGTCGTAGTCTCCGTTGCGGAGAGCGAGCTCGCCGGCGACGAGAGACACATAAGGGTCGTCAGGGCTCGCCTGCCGCGCCTCCGCGAGTGCCGCCGCGGCTCCCGGATCCCCCGCCCTCAGCCGGCTGGCGGCAAGGGCGAGCTCGATGCCCGGCGCTTCGTTGCCGCGCACGGCGAGGCGCTCCAGGATGGTCCGCTCGCGGCTCTGCGACCGCGGGTTCTCCCCGAAGCGCACCTGGAAGAGCGCCTCGTGCATCGCGCTGCGGGCCAAGAGAGGGCGGCTCAAATAGTACTGCCTCCGCGCCTCGGCCAGCTTGCGTAGGGCCGCTCGGATCCCCTCGTAGGTGTCGTCGGCGGCCAGGGCGTCGGCCTCGTCGAGGATCCGCTGGATCGTCGCGGAGTCCCCTGCCTCGGACCGAAAGCGCTCCAGGTAGTACATCCCGAAGATGCCGTAGGGCGTCCATTTCAAGGCGACGCCCCCGCCGACCACCGCGACGAGCAAGGCGAGGGTCACCCACAACCCAACCCGCCGGGGCTTGCGCGCCCCCTCCGGCGCCTTGTCCTTGTCCTTCCTGTTCTCCTTCTTGCCACGGCTGGGGGCTGGGGAGGACGCGCCCACGTCTGGGGGCAGGTCCATCCCCTCGAGGCCGTCGAGGTCGTCGCTTCCGTCCTCGGGGATGTCGAACTCGAGCCCGCCGTCGGACTCGCCACCGAGGTCGAGCTCGCCAAAGCTCGCGCCCCCAGCGCCGGCGCGACCGTCGGGGGTCTCCCCAGCCGTCGGCGTGATGCTACGCCGCCGCGGCTTGGGCAGGGAGAGGTCGTCGAGATCCGAGGCGTCGTCGTCGGTGGCGCCGACGAGCACGTCCATGTCGCGCGGCGCCGGGAGCTCGAGCCCATCGCTGAGGCCCGGCAAGTCCAGCCCGCCGCTCGGCCTGGGCAGGTCGGCTCCGCCGCTCGGTGTGGGCAGGTCCACCCCGCCGCTTAGGCCCGGCAAGTCCACCCCGCTCGCGGGCGCCGGCAGGTCCACCCCGCTCGCGGGCGCCGGCAGGTCCACCCCGCTCGCGGGCGCCGGCAGGTCCACCCCCCTCGCGGGCGCCGGCAGGTCGAGGGAGAGATCGTCGCCCGCCTTCGGCATGGGAAGATCGAGCTCGTCGAAGGCGTCGCCGTTCTTGGATTTGGGCCTGGGAAGATCGGGCACACCCGCGGGCGTCGGGAGGTCCACTCCACCGACGTCGAGCGGCGCCGGCAGGTCGCTCATCATGTCGTCGAAGGGCGTGCTGCCCCTCGGAGCCGGCAAGAGGTCGTCCA
>JALVDI010000496.1 GCA_027009115.1 Polyangiaceae bacterium
GTCCAGGGTCGAAACCATGGACGCCACATGAAAAACACCACGGCAACCACGGAGCGCCGGCCTCAGCGAGTCGAAGTCCCGAAGGTCGCCGAAGACGCGCTCCACGTCGAGGCCGGCAACCGACGAGTTGTCGTCCTCGGGGCGGAGCAGCACGCGCACGCGCTCGCCGCGCTCGACGAGCGTATGGACCAGGTTGGCGCCGAGGTGTCCGGCGGCACCGGTGACAAAGAAGGGAGCGTCTTTGGCAGCCATCAGTTCAACCTCAAGGGGTCCGATTCGTCGAACGCCGGACTGCGCCAGAGTTCGTCGTAACGCGCGCGAAGCTTTTCGTCGTCGCCAGCGCTGCTCATGCAATCGGCGATGAGCTGCTCGACCTCGGCGCGGCTGATCTTGACCGGAACGCCGGCGGTGAACATCGCGTCGTTGCCGCGGGCGTGCACCAAGGTCCGAGCAGCCATCCAAAGTGGAAGCAAGCAGAAGAGCCGAAGCGGGAGATGGTCGCGGGGGATCTTCAGGACATACTCGAGGGCACGATCGAGGCGCTGCTGAGCGATGTCGAAGAGCGGCGCGACGACTGCGTGTGCCGTCTCGCGATGGTTCGGATCGACAAGGTCCTCAAGAGCGAGGCCCTGCTTGGCGCAGGACACCCGGGGCACATAGGAGACCCGCCGCTCGCGATCGTCGGTCACGTCCTTGAGGATGTTCACTAGTTGCAAGCCGATGCCGAAGGACTCGGCGTGCTCCCGTAGGGCGTGCTCGAGCCCGGTATTGGCCGCGCCAAGAGCCTCGACGAAGAGGTCGGTGAGCATATGGCCCACGGTCCCGGCCACGTAGAAGCAGTAGCGCTCCAAATCCTCCACGGTGTGAACCGCCAGGAACCCATCGTCTCCCGGCGTCCGGTGACTGTAGATCTGCATCCCGCGGGTCATCTCGGCGACCCATCGCGTCGTCTTGCGCTGCATCGCCTCCGGTAGCGTCCGGAACACGCGCAGCACCACGCTCAGGTGCCGACAAAGATCGTTCTCGACCTCGTTGCCGCGAACCCCTCGGAAGAGGTCCTCGAACTCCTTGACGCAGGGGTCGTCCGGCACGGCGTCGAGGGCCCGAAGGAACGCGGCGTAACGCGCGTCGCGCTCGTCGACGGAAAAGAATGCGTTGTCTTCGATCGTGTCGGCGACGCGGCAAAGCAGGTACGCGCACGTCACAGCGGTGCGGAGGTCGCCAGGCAACATCTCGATCGGACGCGCGAAGCTGCGCGACACGGCCAGGAGGCTCTCCCGGCAGTAGGCGCGGTCCGCCTCCGACGCTTCCGTCCCGACCTGCTTGCCCCGACGGGGCGGGCTGACGCGGGTGCACCGAAGGTCGCGATAGAGGCGAAGCACTTCTCCGGCCTCGGCCCCGAGGACGGGGAGCCTCGCGAGCGACGCGAGGCCTCGCTCGGCCGCGTCGAAGAGGGGGGTCTCCGTCGTGAGAAGAGCGCGGGCCACGATGGCCGTCGTCCGAGCGTCGCCCCAACTCCCGTCGGCCTCCTGCGCGGCACCCAGCGCACGGAACGCGCGCCGGAGAGCGGCGTGGTGAATCGGCAGGCCCGTCGCATGGAGCGCCTCGAGCGCCTCGGCGGTGTCTCGCAGCGAACCGAAACTGCCGCGCTCCTCCTGCCGAGCCAAGAGCGCAGCACGCAGGGCCTCTTGGGCGTCGCGCCGGTCCCGGGCACGGAGCCCCGGGAACACCTCGGCGGCGTCCCGCAAGGCACGCGCCACTGCTCGGGCGCCGCTCGTGCTCGTCGGGCGAGCCTCGACCACGGCACCCATCGCGACCTCCGCCGCCGCCACGTTCGAGGTCCGCGCCGCCCGCCGCAGGTCCTCGGCCCAACGCACCACGGGCTCCCGAGGCTCGTCTTCGGCGTCTTCCCGAACCCGCGCCAAGAGCGCGTCGACGTCCACCTCGGCCCGCGCCGCCGGCGCTGGCACCTCCGGGAGCTCGAAACGAGGAGGCTCGAAGCCGAGACCTCGGAGCGGGTGGTGGAGCGTGCTCGCGCCACGCATCCGCCGCCGCATCCGCTCGGGCACCACCGTCGCACCGGGCCACTGGGTCCACTCGGAGAAGCGCAGCAGCCCTTTGGGGTTGCGCCGGGCGACGTCGCGTACCGCCCGCAACGCGACGCGAACGAAGGCGGCGCGGAATTGTTCGAGGCGGACCTCCTCACCCGCAAGGATACGCATGGTGCGTTCGCGCTCTTCGGGGTGGTCGCGCCACATCTCGAAGACCGCGCTGCGGATCGCCGCCGCGCTCTCGTCTTCGCGCATGAACACCTGGTTGAGGGCGTTGGCGAGGAGCTCTGGCACGAAGCTCTGGGGCTCGCGCGCGCGCGCATAGGCCTCGACGCTTGGGGCGGCCAGCAGGGCCTCGGCGTCCTTGAGGCCGATGCTGATGCCGCTCGCGGTCAGTGGGTGATAGAAGCCCACGGCGTCGCCGATGAGCGCTACGTTGCCCTGCCCGTAGAAGGTCCGCGGCAGGAAGCGGTTGCAAGCCCAGGCGACCCGCTGCGTCTCGAGGGCCTCTCGGAAAGCCGGTCGCAGGGAAGCCGGAAACCTTGGCGCAAACCCGTCCCAGAGGTAGCGCGCGTCGCGCCGAGCGCCGGGGGCTCCCACGGGGATGTCGACGCACGCCCGGATGCGGTCGGCGGCGATGCGGTAGAGCAGGATCACCCCCGGCCCACCCAGGAGCACGTGGCCAAAGCCCTCGAAGGGGAGCTCGCCGCGCAGCTCGATGCCCGCCATGTGGCTGACCACGTCGGTGTGCTCCTGGGGACGCAAGGACTTGCGCACGACCGAGGAGCGCCCGTCCGCTGCGACGATGGTGCGTGCACGCACCACCTGCTCCTGGCCCCGGTGCACGAAGGTGACACTTTCACCGTCCACGGAAGTGACGCGAGCGTGGGGCAGGTAGGCGAGGCCCTCGATGGACGCGGCCCGCTGCCGGAGCTCGTCGACGAGCTCGCTGTGCTCACAGGAGAAGCCGAGCTTCGCGTCTGCATAGTTTAGCCGGATCGGATCGGAGCCGTCGTCGGGGAAGACGGCGAAGCCGCGGCAAGGTGGGTGCTTCGCCGTCGCGGCCCGAGGCGCGATACCGAGGCGCTCGAGGGCGTCGAGCCCGGTCGGGTGAATCCACTCGCCGGCGAAGCGGTGAGACGCCTTGGGGTTCGCCTCGAGCAACAAAACGCGCGCGCCGCGCCGAGCATACCCGGCGGCCGCCCCCGTCCCTGCCGGCCCCGCGCCCGCGACGACCACATCGTAGCTGTTGGAAAACATCATCTGCGCACCTTTCGCACCCAGGGGATAGACACGCCCGAGCAGGGGTTAGAGCGCATCTCAAGAACGATCGTCGTTCGATCCGTGGACTGGGCGGGACCGCTGGCGCATCCGCGAGGCGAGGGAATGTCGAGCATTCTTGAGCTGAGAGGATGGCGGCAGAGGGCGTGCCCAGGCCGCGGAGCGGCGACTGAGGGCTTTTGAGATGCGCTCTAGCAGACCGCCCTCGGGGCGGCGCGGACTATCGGACGAGCCGGTGCCAGAGCCGCTGAGCCGTTCCTGGGCGCAGGCGAGCGGTCCGGCGGGCCTCGAATCCCCGAGAACCCCTGTGTTTCCGTTCCCTTAGCGGTCCAGTAGGAGTCCGGTTCAGCACGGACCAGGATGGATCGCGGTCGCAAGGATGCCCCTGCGTGGTGCAGCCGGGCGAGAAAATCTTGAAGACTCTGAGGCGGGATGCGCCACGCGCGTCCTGCGGAGCCCAAGGCGGCGTGTCTTCGGAGGGCGGGCTCTCAGGGGCCCCCGAGCCGTCGGAGCTGCTGGGCGGCGTCGCGCAGAGCCCCCGGATCGACAGCCGGGAGGCCCGGAGCGCTCGGACTCAAGCCGGATCCGCCGCCCCCGAGGGCGCGTAGCAGCTGCTCGACCAATGGACCGGCCCCACCGAGCCCGCCGCCCATCCCACCGAGCCCACCGGCGACCCAATCGCTGACGAGGGTGCCCATGTCCGCCGCGCCGAGGTCTTCGTCCCCATGCGCTTCGTCGAGCCAGCGGCGCGCGACGCCCTCGACCTGAGCGCGACGTGGGCCGCGAGCGAGCATTCGCACCAGAGCACGCGGCGGCGCGACTCCAAAGCGGTGCCTGCGCACATAGCGGCGGAGCGCCCGGAAAAAGGCCCGGTCCCCGACGACCCGTTGCAGCTCCCGATAGACGAAAGCGCCCTTGCCGTAGACGAGCCCAGCGTAGGCCAGCGGATGCCCGAAAGCGGCGACGGGCCGATCCACGGGGCCGTCCGGGAGCCCCTGAAGGCGCATCATGTGGTAGTTCGCCGCCACCTGCCGCCGCGCCTCCAGAGCCGCTCGGTCGGCCCCGTAGCGGTCCTTCATGTACAGAACACTGCTGTACTGCGCGAGGGACTCGTCCACGAAGGGGTGAAGACGCGCGTCGCTCCCGACGAGCCCATGCCACCACTGGTGCGCCACCTCGTGTGCCACCACGAACTCGAGCATCGCCTGCCGCATCCCCGAGCCGATGCCGGGCAATAGCCCGCCCAGCCCACCGGCGCCGTCTCCGGAGCCGTAAAACATCTGGGCGACGGTCACCAGCCCGCTGAACTCCACACCCCCGGCGCCTCCGACCAGAGGGGCCTGCACAACGTCGAGGTCCGTGTAGGGATAGGGCCCGAAGCGGCGCTCATAGATCCGCAGGGCCGCCGCCGCGTGCCCGAGGACCGCCTCGCCGTCGGTGGGGTCGGCGCTCTTGAACCAGCTCCGGACGACCACGTCCCCCACCCGTCGCTCACGCACGTGGAGGTCGCGGCTGACGATGATCGCAAAGTTGCGCGCCATCCCGGCGACCGCCTCCACTTCGTGGCGCGGGGGCCGCCCGAGCACGGTCTGCTCACGCACGACCTGGCCGCTCACGGCCACCCGCGAACCCTGAGCACAGCGAATGCGAGCGCGGAAGTGGCTGATGGCCCCGCTGCCCAGATCGCCCAAGGTGCTCTCGTCCTGCAGCACCCAGCGTCCATCGCGGCGATCGGCGACCATCGCGTAGAAGTTCCCGAGGGAGGCGGTGCCTCCGCTCTCGGCCAGCAGCCCGTACTCGCCATGAAGACTGCCGGCAGCGAGCTGGCGCTGGCTCTCCATGGCCTGCACGAACATTCCTGTGCGGGAGGGGTCGATGTGACTCAACTCTCCTTCGAGTCGCAGACGCACACGCAGCCGGCCCCCCACGCCGATCGGCTCGGCAGGAACGACGGTCAACGCCGCGTGCCGGTCGTGGACGCGCACCCGGCAGCTCGCCTCCACGCAGCTCGCCTCCACGACCGAAATGCGCGGGCGCTCGCCCACGGCATTCGCGAAGATCCGCAGCGCCAACTCCCGGAGGACCTCGCCGGTCGTGTTCGTAAACCACACCTCCTCGGTCATGCGGAAGGTCCGCTGATCGTCGGCAAGCTCGAGGTCCAGGTCGTAGAAGGGGATGGCCGCCAGCTCGCCGGACGACGCGCGAGAGGAGAGCGCTCGGCGGTCCTCGGCGCGAAGGTTCACCAGCAAAGGGGAAGGGTCGTACCACACCGATGACTGGCCCCGCGCAGGAGCGCCCGCCCCCCACGCACCAGCCGCAAGGAAGACCAGAAGGGAACGAGCGAGGGCGCGCACGACGCAAGCCTACCGCGCGCTCGACGAAGCCGCAGCCTCATCCGCTGCCGACGGCAGTGACCGCCGGCCGTCCTGCGGAGGAGCCGCCTCAGTCAGGAGTCCCCGAGCACGAACGGGTAGTTGATGGTCAGCTCCGGACGCGTGAAGCGTGGGAAGCGCGCGCTCTGCACGACGCTCTCCATGCAAGCCGCGTCGTCCTCGTTGGCGGCCCCCTCGGAGGAGACCTCGATCACCTCGCCGGTCTCGCCAAGCACTTTGATGGTGAAGGACACGCGCCCTGAAAAACTGGGCGCACACCCCGTCAACGCTCCACGGAGCGGCTGCATCGCGGCAAGGATGGCGCTCCGCTCCGGCACCTCGGGCAGCGGCGGGGGCGGGGGCTCCCCCCCGAGGGCTCGGAGCCCCTCGCGAGCCGCCATGTTGTCTCGATCGATGCGCATGGCCTGTTGGAGCGCGGCGATGGCCGCGTCTCGCTGCCCGTTCATGGAGAAAGCTCGCCCGAGGGCGACGAAGAAGCCGGCGTTGTCCTCATCGAGGGCGACCGCTCGTTGGTAGGCCTCTACAGCGCCCGGGTAGTCGCGCAGGGCGAGCTTCGTCGCCCCGATCGCGGCCCACGTGCCCGCGTGATCGGGCTCGAGCTGCGCAGCGCTCTCGTACGCCGAGAGCGCCGCAGGGTAGTTGCGCAGACGGTACTGCGCGCGGGCCTGCTGCCGCAGCGCCTCGGCCGCGGACATCTGTGCAACCTGAGGCCCCCTGCCCTGACGAGGCTGGCGGCGAGGCTGGCGGCGAGGTGGCGGGGGCGCGGGGGTCGCGGCAACCTCGGTGTGGCCCCCTCCCCACCCCACGAAGGCGTCGGCGGCCCGCTGGCTCATGCCGAAGAGGCGCACGGCGGCTTCGGCACCGCCGAGGTTTGCCGTGGCTCCCGCAATGCACTGGGCCAGCCCCGGCGTCGGACCAACGTGCCAGGCGCGAACCTGCGCCTCGCGATCTGGGACCCCCCCGGGGCACGCCTCGAGGAGGCGGAGCAACCCGCGACCGCGCTGGTCGCGCGTCAGGTTGCGCGGCACCCCCAGCATCGTGTCCCGGAGCTTGGTCACGATCTCGCGAGCGATCCGGCGCGGGATCCTGCGCTGACGGAGGGCTCGCTCGAGCTCGCGCCCATCGTCCGGTGCGAGGTACGGCAGCGGCGACGGAGTGCGGGTCGCGGCAGCCAGCAGCGCGTCGCAGTCGCCCATGGTCACCGAGTACCGGTGCGCGCACAGGACCGCGGCGTTGCGTCCGGGCCGGAACAGCCCGGTTAGCGTGGCCTCGTCCAGGCCACCCCGCAGTGAGTCGAGCACCGTGTGCAGGCGGTCGTAATACTCGGCCTGGGGCGGCGGTCCGTCACCGTAAAGGGCCGCATGCACCGCGCGCCGCACGTCGCTGTCGAAACGGTTGCCTGCGCGCTCCGCATCCGCCGCGAGCACACGGTCGATCTTGCTCACGAGGGCACGGGCCTCTCGCTCCGACATCTGGCCGTATTGCACGAGCCGTTGAACGACGGACTCGTTCTGTGCCGAGGCAGACGAGACGAGAGCGAGGAGGGCCAGTGCCAGTGCCAGAGAGGTCTTCATGGAGTCACCCGCGGTGAGACGACGAGCGCCCACCGCCGATTCAACCCCGGCCAGCAGACACCCATCGACACTGCGAGGCTTCGCTTATCACCCCGTGGGCGCTCGTGCCAGAGCGCATCCGGGACGCTCAGCGTCCCAACCCTGCGAGCATGGCAAGCAGCGCGTCGGAGCCGACCACGTACCCGGCGCCTGAAGCCACCGCATGGGGAGGGTCGGGAACCCGGGCGGAGTGCACGCCGATCACGGCCCCGTCCCGGTCGAAGACCGGAGCCCCCGGCGGCGCCTCCG
This sequence comes from Polyangiaceae bacterium, assembly GCA_027009115.1. Lineage (GTDB taxonomy): Bacteria > Myxococcota_A > Polyangia > Polyangiales > Houyiibacteriaceae > JALVDI01. The sequence continues at coordinate 7,588 of JALVDI010000496.1, forward strand.
CGGCGTGTCGAAAGCGCCTGGCCTGCGCGTCGCCGGTGACGAGGGCGATCTCGAAGGGGACAGCGCGAGCCCTGCCATCCACGAAACCGTAGGCGAGCAGAGGATCCCCCTCGCCGAGCTCATGGAGACGAGTCAGGGACGCCAAGGTCACCAGCGCCCCGGCTGCGCCGTCGACCTCGAGGAGGCCGACGTCCGGGCTCTCGACGCCCGGAACGAAACCAGGGTGCTGCCAGAGCCGAAGGATGGGCGACGCTCCGGCGGCACCTCGGACCTCGATCTGGCTCCCTGCGGCCCGCCGAGCTTCGGCGGCGAGGACGCACTGCGCGGTCGTGGCCAAGAGCCGGCGGCGGACCGCGAAGGCCGTGCACAGCACCCGCTCGGACCCGCCGGTGGACTGCTCGACGAGGCGGTAGAGGGCACCCGCGTTGGAGGCTGCGATCTGAACCGCATCGGGTGCCCCCTCGGGGACTCGCCTGGACCGCAGGATCCAGACGGCTGCAAGGAGCGTCAACGCCAGCCCGAGGCCCAAGAACGCGAGCCGCAACCTCCGCCGCCGGGCCGACGCGAGGGCGCCCTGAACCATGAGGGCGACGGTGCGTTCGCCGTAACGCTTCGGCGTCTGGACAGCCCCCGGGGGTATCGGTGCCCCGTAGGGGCGCGCCGCCTGCTGGGCCGGGGCGGGCGACGGAGGGGCGATGGGCGTCGCCTCTTGCGTCCGGGCAGAGGGCGCAGCGATGGGCGTCGCCTCTTGCGTCCGGGCAGAGGGCGCAGCGATGGGAGTCGCCTCTTGCGTCCGGGCGTGCGGGGGCGCGGCGAGCTCGACGCGCAGGCGCGGTCC
>JALVDI010000497.1 GCA_027009115.1 Polyangiaceae bacterium
CGCGACGGGTTGTCCCATCGGTGGTCGGGTCGTGTTGCGCGCGGGCGATCAGGTGGTCGGCGAGGGCGAGCTCGTCGACGTGGAAGGGGAGATCGGCGTCCGGCTGCTGAGCGTCTGCTGAGCGCGTCCGGCGATGAGGTGGTCGGCGAGGGCGAGCTCGTCGACGTGGAAGGGGAGATCGGCGTCCGCTGACCGTCTGCTGAGCGTCTGCTGAGCGCGGCTGGGCGTCCGCCGAGCGCGCTTTCCTGGCGGCCGGGTCGCGCGTGCTCAGCTTTGTTCGACGCGCACGGCGACGGCGTCCACACCTCGGAGCTCCAGCTCGCGCTGGAGGCGCTCGGCCAGGCCTTGGACGGCGCGAGGGTCGTCGGTGACGAGGACGGGCACGACGCGGCCTTCCTCCATGCGCAGCCGAACTTCGGCACCCGAGAAGCTCCCGCCGAGCCCCAGGCGGACTTCGCCGTCGTCGCCGACCCGGAGGTGTTCGAGCACCTGCTCGGCCATGGCCGCCGCTTCCGCCCGCTCCCATCCGGGGTTTGCGGAGGCGCTGGGCGTGACGGACGAGGGTGGTGTGAGTACGACGGGCGGCGGGAGATGGAGCACGCCGTCCTCTGGCAGCGGCTCCGGATCGCGCCGGCGTCGTGGGGGGTCCTGCTCACCGATGCGCGCTCGCTCGGCTTGCTCCGGCTCCTCTTGGCCGTGAGGTCGGGGGGGATCGGTATGCCAAGGGCGAGCTGCGGGGGAAGCCCGGCCGTTGACCGGCGGTCGCTTGTCCTCCGGGCGCGCGGCGAGGGTCTCGGCGAAGCTTTTCGCCGGGCCTCTCCTGGCCCGATGGGAGGAGGCACGGCGGGACGTCCGGTGGGCTCTTTTGCTCAGGGAGGGTCGAAAAACGGCGGGTGTCTTCGTCACGGCGGCTCATCGCCCGATCGCGGCGCGGGTTTCCCACCTCGGCGGCGGATCGGTGTAAGCTCGCGCCGTGGCCGACAACTACGTCGGGAGAGAGGTCGCCGGACAGTTCCGGATCGTCAAGCGCATCGGATCGGGCGGCATGGGCTCCGTTTACCAGGCCGAGCAGCCGGAGATGAACCGGCACGTCGCCATCAAGATCCTTCATCCTCGCTACCTCTCCCGCTCCGATCTCGTCTCCCGCTTTCGGCGCGAGGCCCGCGCCATGAGCCACCTCTCGCACCCCAACACCGCCCGGGTGTTTCTCTACGGGCAGCTGGAGGATGGCGCCTGCTACTTCGTGATGGAGTACCTGGAAGGGCGGAACCTCGCGCAGGTCGTGCGGGCTGAGGGGCCGATGCCGCCGGAGCGGGCCGTTCCCATCATGACGCAGGTGTGCGGGGCGCTCGACGAGGCCCACCAGGCCGGCATCATCCACCGCGATCTCAAGCCCGAGAACATCTTCCTTACGGTTCAGGGGGGCATCGAGGACTACCCCAAGGTTCTGGACTTCGGGCTGGCGAAGGTCACCGAGAAGCAGATGGCGCCTGGGTCGATGATCCTCACGCGCGAAGGGATGGTCTTCGGCACGCCCGAGTTCATGAGCCCGGAGCAAGCGCGCGGCCAGAAGCTCGACCCCCGCTCGGACATCTATTCGCTCGGCGTCATCGTGTACGAGCTGCTGACCGGGAAGCTCCCCTTTGAGGCGCGCCAGTCGATCGAGTTCATCCAGCTGCACGCCAATGAGGCCCCCATCCCCCTCTCGCAGAGGGTGCCGGGACGGACGTTCGCGCCGGCCCTCGAGGCTGCCGTGATGAAGGCCTTGGCCAAGGACCGGGACGATCGCTACGCCACGGCGCAAGAGTTCGGGGCGGCCCTCGAGCAGGCTCTGAAGGGAGAGACGAGTCCCACGCCGGACCCTCACCCGGCTCCGGTGAAGCGGTCAGCCGACGCGCCCCCGCAGCAGCTCAACCCTCAGGCGATCGTGGCGCCTCCGCCTTCAAAGTTGCCCTGGGTGGTTCTGGGGGCCGGCTTGCTCCTGGCTTTGGGGGGAGCGGTCGCGCTCATCGTCGCCCTGACGCGGTGAGGTCGGAGGGTTGCGCTGCCGGAGCCCCGCCTTGACGTCCAGCGAGGGCGGGTGACATATCCCTTGCGCCGATGTCTTCGTACGCTCCCACCGACACCTCCCCGTCGCGATCCCTTGGGGCGATCCTGCGGGACGTCGCTAGCCTGACGAAGCCCCGCATCACTTTGATGGTTCTTGTGACGGCGGCCGGCGGCATGTGGCTGGCGCCGGGGACGCTCTCGACCGGTGTGCTCCTGGCCATGCTGCTGACAACGACCACGGTGGTCATGGCGGCCAACAGCCTCAATTGCTGGCTGGAACGAGACAGCGATCGGTTCATGCGGCGGACTGCGAAGCGGCCACTCCCCGATGGGCGGCTCGAGCCGCGCATCGCGCTGGCTCTCGGCGTTGGTCTGGGGCTCGTGTCGGTGCCCGTGCTCACCTTCGTGGTGAATCCGCTGACAGGGCTCCTCGGTGCACTGGCGCTCGTGAGCTATGTGGCCGTCTATACGCCGATGAAGCGCAGCTCCTCGGCGGCTTTGTTGGTGGGCTCTGTGCCGGGGGCGCTGCCGCCGCTCATGGGTTGGACCGCGGTCACGGGCACCCTCGATGCGCCTGGGCTGGTGCTCTTCGCGATCTTGTTCCTCTGGCAGGTGCCACACTTCCTGGCCATCTCGGTGTTTCGGCAGCGGGACTACGAACGCGCTGGACTCAAGACCTTGGCGTCCGAGCGCGGAGTGCCCGTGGCGATGGCCCAGTCGGTCTTCTACACGGCCATGCTCTTGGCCGCTTCGACCTTGCTCTATGTCTTTCGGGTCGCGGGGCCGGTCTACTTGCTCTCGGCGCTGGCTCTCGGCGCGGCATTCTTCGCCGTGACCGTGGCGGCCATGCGTGCCGGCAAGGACACCTTGCGGTGGGCGCGGCGCTCCTTCCTCGCGTCCTTGCTCTATCTGACGCTGCTCTTCGCCGCGTTGATGATCGACGCCCTGTGGCCCTGAGGCGGGCGTGGGTGCTCGCCGTCCTGCTCTCGGCGTGTGCTGGCGATTGTGGTGGGGCCGATGCGCCGCTGCCTCGGCTCGCGCAGGTGCCGCCTTTTCAGCTCACTTCGCAGGATGGCGACGTCTTCGACTCTGGGAACCTCCGCGGCAGGGTCTGGGTTGCCGGCTTCATCTTCACGTCCTGTCCGAGCGTGTGCCCGATGATCACGGCGCAGATGGCGAACCTTCAGCGGCGAGTCGACGACGACCGCTTTCGCCTCGTGTCGTTCAGCGTCGATCCCGAGAACGACACGCCTGAGGTATTGCGACGGTATGCGGCGCTTCATGGGGCCGACCTCGAGCGCTGGGTGTTCTTGACCGGGGAACGCGCCACACTGCGGCAGGTCATCGTGGACGGGCTAAAGATGCGGATGGGCGAGCGCACGCCGACAGGGGACATCGCCCACGGTAGCCACCTGGTGCTCGTCGACGGGGATGGGCGGATCCGCGGCTTCTACCGCACGGATCGCGAAGGGCTCGACGCGCTGGAGCGAGATGCCCGCCGGCTGCTCGCCGAGCTTCCCTGAGTCGGGCGTGGCCGCCGCATCAGCTCGTGCAGTAGCCGCGCGGCGCGTTGCGTACGCGACGAAGCTTCGCCCGCGCCTGGCGTCCGAGGGAGGATCGGGGGCGGGCGCGCTGGATCAGCGCCTCGAGGGCCGAGCGGGCGTCGGTGCAGGCATGGAGTTGATAGAAGGCGTCGGCCATGTCGAGCAGCGTCTGATCGAAGACGTCACCGTTGCGGTAATCCGAGACGATCCGGCGAAACGCCGCCAGGGCGCGGGCGGGTTGTCGTTGTTCGAGATAGGAGCGCCCGATCGCGTATTGAGCGTTGTCCGCCCGGTCGTCGTTCGGGTAGCGCTGCACGTAGGCGCGGTACAACGCACGCGCCTTCGAGTGCTCGCCTGCGCGTAGTGCCTGCTCCGCGGCGGCGTAGTGGCTGGCTCGGTCGGAGGGGATCTCGGACTCGTCCAGAGCGAGGTCGACACCGGCGCGCCGGGCCATCTGGTCGATGCGCTGCTCGAGCTGCTGCTGCTGTTGCGCCAACGCCTGCTGCGTCGACGTGAGCTCGTTGCGGAGCTCGGCGATCTGGCCTTCGAGGATTTGGAGCTGCTCCTGAAGGCGTCGAACTTCCGCGCCCAGGTCGGCGCTGTTGCGGGTGACCACGTCCGTGGCGCGCTGGAGCACCTGCTCGAGCTCCTGCATCTTCGCCTCGGCGGCGGCGAGCGCCTCGCGCATCTGCGCGCGCTGGCCCTCCATCCCTTCTTCGAGCTCGGCGAGGCGCCGTTCGCGCTCTTCGGCCTCGCGCGCGAGGCGTTCGCCCGCACCCTTGGGGTAGCAGGCGCTCAGCGCGAGGCCGAAGAAAGCGGCGACCAGAGCGGGGCGTCCGTTCATTGTTCGGTGAACGTGACCTTGCGGTCTTCGCGGAAGCTCGCCTCGTCCGTGCCTCGCGCCATTTCTTCGCCCATGGACGAGGCGCTCAGGCGGGCGCGTTCGACCCCGAGCGAGGTGAGGTATTGGAGCACGGCTCGCGCGCGTCGGTCGCCGAGAGCCAGGTTGTACTCTTCGGTGCCGCGCGGGTCGGTGTAGCCCGTGAGGTGCACATGCGGGATGTCTCGTTCGAGGATGCATCGCGCGTTGGCGGCGACGGCGTCGCGCGCGCTGGCGTCGAGGTCATCGCTGTCGAAGCCGAAGTACACCGTGCGCAGTTCGCACTGGCCTGCGCCCACATCGTCTGCCGGTGGCTGCGGCAAGTCGCGCGCCTGGCGTGCGACGCAGCGGTTGGCTTCGCACTCCTGTCCTTCGGGGCAATCTCCATCGGAGCTACAGTAGCCGTCGATGGCGTCGCAGCGGCCGGCGTTGCAACGCTGACCTGTCGGGCAGTCGTTGTCGTCGCGGCACTGCTGGCACTGGTTGTCGACGCAGAACTCGCCTTCGTGGCAGTCCTCGTCTTGATCACAGTTTGGATAGTCGGGTCCACAGGCGATCGTGCTGGAGATCGCCAGCGCCCATGCGGCCATGCGTACGCAGCCTCGCATCGTTGCTCCCTCTTCTGCGGACCCGGCTACCGCGCCGGGGGCCCTGCTGTCAATGCGATCCGCTTTCGGTGGAGGCACCACGGGGGCTCTTGCAGGTCGCCGAGCCCCATCTACACTGTGATCTCACGGGCGTTCACCGGGCGCGAGGTCGGGTGAGGCAGGAGTGTCATGAGTCGTTGCTTTGGTTGGGGGTTCTTGGCTCTCGTGGTTGCTGTGGCCGGCTGCGGCGACGACGATGGGGGTGGGAGCGACGCGGGGGGGGCGGACGCTACGGTCGCCACTCGCTGCAGCGCCGCCGATGATCCGGACGGGGATTTCATCTCGTCGATGGATGAGGGCAGCGGGGACGCCGATGGGGACGGCCGCCCGAATTCGGACGACGAAGATTCCGATGGAGACGGCATCCCCGACCGAACGGAGGCGGGCGACGACAACTGCCTCTCGCCACCGGTCGACACCGACGGCGACGGCCTACCGGACTTCCTCGACACCGACTCCAACGGGGACGGTGTCCCCGACGCCGAGCAGGCAGACGGCGACCTCGACGGAGATGGCACACCGGACGCGCTCGACGAGGACGTGGACGGAGACGGCATCGCCAACCTCGATGAGCTCGGGCCCGACGGGGAGCTCGTCGACACGGACATGGACGGCACGCCGGATGTCTTCGACTTGGATTCGGACGGCGATTCGATCCTCGATGCGCACGAAGGACTGCGCGACACCGACGAGGATGGCGTGCCGAACTTCCGCGACCTCGATTCGGACGGTGACGGACTCGATGACGCCCTCGAAGCTGGGGACGGCGATCCGACGACCTTTCCCAACACCTGCGCCGAGGAGATCAACCCCATCACCGGTGAGCGAGCCAGCGACGGGTTGCCGGATTTCATGGATTCGGATCAAGACAACGACGGCGCTTCAGATGCTGACGAGCTCCGCTACGGCACCGATTTGTGCGGGACCGACACCGATGGCGACGGGTTCCTCGACCTCGTGGAGATCGCCCGCGAGCAGATCAACTGTCCCGACGGAACGAGCGGGACGGCTTGCGGTTGCGCGACCGATCCGAGCTGCGGCGTCCCGCCGGACGACTTTATCGTGGTGCTCCCTTACAACGGCGACCCCGAGCAGAGGGATCTCGACTTCAGCACGGACATCCGCGTCGCGGATGTGTTCTTCCTGACGGACACGACCGGCTCCATGGGCAGCGAGCTCGACCTCGTCAAATCGACGGTGGCGACGCCTGGCACCGGCATGATCGACCGGGTGAGCGAGACGATCCCCGACGCTTGGTTCGCTGGGGGACAGCACGACGACTTCCCCTTCGGTGGTTACGGCGCAGGCGCGGACGAACCGCTGCGCGTCGCCATCTCCATGACGCCGCCGGAGCGCGGCAGCGACGTGCAGAGCGCGTTCCAGGCGATGGGTTTGCACGGTGGCTCCGACGGCCCGGAGTCGTCGACGGAGGCCCTCTTCCAGCTGATGACCGGAGAGGGGAACACGTGGATGTACGATGGGGCGACCTACACCATGCGCCGCTACGTAGGTGACTGCCTGGACGCCGGCTGGGGAGCCGCGTGCTTCCGGGAGGGGGCGCTGCCGATCGTCGTGCATTTCACCGATTACTGCTCGCACAACGGTCCTCCTGGAGAGAGCCCGAGCTGCAGCACCTACACCGGCATCACGCCGTCCCCGGCCCGATGGGAGGACGCGATCTCCGAGATGAACCGGAGAGGCGCGAAGTACATCGGCATCAACACCGACCGCACCGACTGCGCGAGCATGGTCGGCGGCGGTGCGCCGGACGGACGGACGCCCTGCTACTTCATGCGCCGGACCGCGGAGGAGACCGGGTCCATCGACCTCGACGGGAACCCGCTGGTCTACGACCTGCCGGACGGTGGGGGGGGCGCTGCGGCGTTCATCGAGCAGGTCGTGAGCGCGATCGAGACGGTGGCGACGCGTGTTCCCCTCGACGTCGACACGGCCCTGCGCGACGACCCGAGCGACGAGGTCGACGCCACGCGCTTCATCAAGCGACGGCAACCGGCATGTCGAGCGACTCCGCCGACCGATCCGTGCTGGGTGCCGCCGGAAGGCATCGCCTTTGACCAGGCCGTCGCTGCAATCGACGAGTCCACTTTCTTCGGCGCGGTTCCGGGGACGGAGGTCAAGTTCCGCATTACGTTCCGCAACGACTTCTACGAAGGCGACGACGTCTCCCGCGTCTTCATTGCCTTCATCCAAGTCCGGGGCAGTGGAGCGGCGGTCCTGGACGAGCGCCAGGTCTTCATCGTGGTGCCTGCGAGCCCCGGGGGCCCGATTATCTGAGGGAGCCAGGGGCTCGCGGCCCGCGGTGGTCGAGAGCTTTCTCACGGACGCGTCCTTCTCCGACCACTAGCGCTGTGGGATGGGCGCAGCGCTTGCGTCCCTGCTCGGAGGAATCATGCGACATTCATCGGCTCTGCTCATCGCTCTGCTTCTCGCGGCATGCGGCGATGACGGCGGGCCTGGCCGAGGCCGAGACGCGGGCGCGACGAGCGACGGTGGCCTCGTCGCCGGCTGCGACATGGGCCGTGACGCGGACGGTGATGGAATCGCCGACGACCTCGAGGGGGACGCGGACGTCGACGGCGACGGCATCCCGAACTTCATGGACACCGACTCGGACGGCGACGGCATCGCGGACAACGAGGAGGCGAGCGACAATCCGTGCCGCATCCGCGACACGGACGGCGACGGTACCCCGGACTGGTGGGACACCGACTCGGACAACGACGGGCTCAGCGACGCCGACGAGGTCGGCACGTTCGGTACGGACCCGCGCAACCGGGACACGGATGGCGATGGGGTCACGGATCTGGGCGAAGCCCGTGGGACCATGACGGATCCCACCGACCCCGGCAGCACCATCGACCCGGATGATTTTTTCGTCGTGCTTCCTTACAACGGTGCGCGGGAGGTTCGTCGGCTGCAGTTTGGCACCGACATCAGCGTCGCGGACGTCTACTTCCTCATCGACACGACCGGCTCCATGGGTGGTCCCATCACCAACGTGCAGTCGTCGCTCACGACGCTCGCGGCGGAGATCCGCTCCCGCATTCCGAATGTGCAGCTCGGTGTGGGGCAATTCCGAGACCTTCCGATGTCCGCATGCGAAGGCGGCGTTTTCGGCCTCGACGAGTGCGGCGACGCGGGCGACGAAGCCTACGAGCACGAGCAGAACATCACCGACGATGTCTCCGCGGTGCAGACCGCGCTCAACGGTCTGTCCGCCGGTGGGGGTGCCGACGGCCCCGAGTCGCACGTTGTCGCGCTCTTTCACACGGCGACGGGGC
>JALVDI010000498.1 GCA_027009115.1 Polyangiaceae bacterium
GGCGCTTACAATTCCGGGGTCTGCCAGGTCACCGGCTACTCGCGCCGGGTGCTCGCCGAGCGCGAGAGCCTTCTGCGGTTGGCCAAGCGGAGCGCCCCCGATCCGGTGGCGCTCGTGGACTGAGCGAGCCTCGCCGTACGTTAGGACGCAGCGGCTCAGCGAGAGTCCACGATCAGTCGGCGGAGAGCGCCTCCGGTGGCCAGCGCGACGTCTTCGAGCGGCGGGAGCGACTCGGCCGCGACCTCGTCCGCGCACAGAAGCCCCACCACCTTGTGCGCCACGGGGACGGGGAGCACTGCCACGGATCCTCCGCGGCTCCCGATCGCGGCTCGAAAGAGCTCATCGGCCGCGGTGGTGCCGTAGGGTCCGTGGTGAGGCTCGCCGGTGCGGAGGACTTCTCGGAACATCGACGGGCTCGTCGACGGGATCCAGAGGTTGCGGAGGGCGTCGGGGACGACCCCTTGGCCGGCTCCCGTCCAGCCTCGGAAGGTGGAGCCGCGCAGCGCGAGAAAGACCGCGACGCGAGCGAACGGCAGCGCACCCTCGCAGGCAGTGCGTAGGATCGCGTCGCGATCGCGGGCGGCCTTCAAGGCCGCGAGCGTGGCTCGCACGTCCACGTCGCGGGGTTTCGGCGGCGCGGGCGGCAGGAGGTCGGCCCAACTGGCCTCGGCGGAAGCGACCCGGGCCTCGGGTGCCGGTCTCGCGACGCGGGGCTCGGGCGCCGGTCTCGCGACGCGGGGCTCGGGTGCCGGTCTCGCGACGCGGGGCTCGGGTGCCGGTTTCGCGACGCGGGGCTCGGGTGCCGGTTTCGCGACGCGGTCGCCCCGATCGGAGGGCGCTGGCGATGGGGGGGATGCGGCCGGTCGGCGAAAGGTCCGGCGAATTGGGCGCGGTACGGGCTTGGGGCGCACGAGGGGGAGCGCATCCGGTTCGTCGTCGTCGGGACTGGGCCCGATGGGGGCGGAGGGGCGGCTCGGGGGCGCGGTCGAAGGGCGTTCCGGCGCCGGAGGACGCGCTGGGTACGCGAGCTGGAGGGCGGCGCGAAGGTCGCTCACTTGGGCAGCTTTCGGGCGCACCGGCTGCCCGAGGAGGCGCTCGAGCTCGCCGACGGCGTGGCGGTCCGAAGGGTCGGCCATGGCCACGATCACCGCCTCACCGTGAACCCGCACGGGGAGGGCCAGCAGGGCCTGAGCCATCGACGCCGGGACGCGCGCGGTGACCTGGGGAGCCGCCCGTCCCAGGTCGTGGGCATCCTGCAGCGGCCCGTAACCGTCCGCCAGCAGGAGCTGCAGGAGCGCCTCTTGGGAGACGATGCCCTCATCGACGGCGCGAGCCACGAGGCCTCCCCCGCTGGCCGGACCTTCGGCCAGGAGCTCGGCGAGCTGTTCGCGGCCGATGAGCCCGGCACGGACGAGACGGGCTCCAAGCTCCTCGGCCATCGGGCCGTGGTGTAACGACGGCGAGGCCATCAGGTCAAGGAACGAGCGCTCGAGCTTGGCAAAGACGCTCGAGCCATCCCTGATCTACCCTTTGGGGGTGGCTCGGGTGCTCCACATCGAAGACGACCCTCACAGCCGTCGGCTCGTCGAGAAGCTCTTGGTCGCCGCCGGTCACGAGGTGATCGACACAGCGAGCGGGCTGGAGGGGATCCGGCTGGCGACGGAGATCGAGCCGGACCTGGTGCTCGTGGACATCAACGTCCCTGACCTCGACGGTTACGAGGTCACCCTCCGGCTGAAAGGTATGCGCCACCTCGCGGGCGTCCCAGTCGTCGCCATCACCGCCGAGGGCGACCGGCAGACGAGCCTGGCCGTGGGCGCCGACGGTTTCATCGGCAAGCCCATCGACGCCCGGCGCTTCGCCGAGACGATCGAGCGCTTTCTCCAGGGCCACCGGGAGCGCGGCGACGATTCCTGCGAGATCAAGCTGCGAGAGCAGTCCTCGCGTATCGTCGAGCGCCTCGAGAACAAGGTGAAGGCGCTCGTCGAGGCGAACGCCCGGCTCGAGGAGATGGCACGGCTTCGGCGCGAGTTCCTTCAGAATGTGAGCCACGAGCTCGCGACGCCCATGACGCCGGTGGTGGGCTACCTCAAGCTCTTGCTCGACGAGGAGCTCGGGCCCCTCACGGAGCTGCAAGCCAAGTGCCTTCGGAGCATCGAGCAGTCCACCCAGCGCCTGCGTGGGGTCGTGGACAACTTGTTGGATGTGAGCGCTCTCGAGACGGGGCGGATGCATTTTTACGACCGCGCCTACGATTTCTTCGGTCTCGTGGGTGAGGCCATCGAGGAGGCCCGGCCGGCGCTGGATCGCAAGGGGATCCGGCTGGCGGTGGAGGTCCCCGCCGAGGCGTCGCCTGCCCGCGGCGATCCCGACAAGCTTCGGCGTGCGCTCGTGCACGTGCTCGACAACGCCGCGAAGTTCGCTCCTCAGGGCGGCGAGGTCGCGGTCGGGGCCACATCCTTGGGCGACCGTTACGAAGTCCGCATCCTGGATGGCGGTCCGGGGATCGAGCCGACGGACCGCCAGCGGATCTTTGAACCGTTCGTGCAGGTCGACGGTTCGCCCACGCGGCGGCACGGCGGGGTCGGGCTGGGGCTCGCCTTCGCTCGGCGAGTCACCGTGGCCCTTGGCGGCGGGATCGAGGTCGGCGAGCCACCCTCGGAGGGGGTGGCCGGTCGCCGGCTGGGCGGCACCCTGGTCCGGCTCACGGTGGCGCGGCAGGCTCCCCGCACACTGTGAACCGGCTGTCTGTCGCACGATGATCTACCTCGACCACCACGCGGCGACCCCCCTGGCGCCCCTTGCTCGGCGGGCGATGGCCGACGCCCTCGGGGCCGCCCTTGGCAACCCAGCCAGCCCCCATGCCGCGGGGCGGGCCGCCCGAGCCCTCGTCGAGCGCGCACGGGCCGCGGTAGGGTCTTCCCTCGGGGCGCGCGCCGCCGATATCGTGCTCACGGGCGGCGGCACGGAGGCCTGTGAGCTGATGATCCGTGGGATGCCGCGCCCCTCTCGGGTCGTCACGACGGAGCTCGAGCACCCCGCCGTCCGGGAGGCGTGCCGGGGGTGGGAGCGGGCGGGAGTGGAGGTTCGTTGGCTGCCCGCGGCCTGCGGGAAGCCCCCGAGCCCGGCGCAGTTGAGCGAGGCGCTGACGCCCGGTGCCCTGGTGGTGGTTCAGTGGGTCAACCACGAGACGGGCACGATCCTACCAGTCGCGGCATACGCTCGGGCGTGCGGGCGGGCCGGGGCCCGCCTGGTCGTGGATGCGATCCAGGCTTACGGCCGCCTGCCTATCGACGTCGCAGACCTGGGCGTCAGCGCGCTGTGCGTGGCCTCGCACAAGGTTGGTGGGCCCGTTGCGGGGGCGCTCTGGGTCGATCGAGAGGTGCCTCTGGAGCCCCGCCTGCGTGGCGGCGGGCAGGAGCGGGGGCGCCGCGCGGGCTCGCAGGATCCGGTTGTGGCGGCGGGATTCGCCGCGGCGGCCGAGGCGCTCGCGGGCCGTCTCGAGCGCATGGCGGAGGTCGCGGACTGGCGCGACCGGCTCGAGGCGGAACTCCTGGCGGCCGGCGCCGTGGTCAACGGCGCCGAAGCCGAGCGCGTTCCGAGCGTCGTGAACGCCTCAGTGCCCGGTTGGCGCTCGGACATCCTGGTCGCTGCCCTCGACCTGGAGGGGGTGTGCGCCTCTCCGGGCGCGGCCTGCTCCTCCGGCGTGCGCGCGCCCTCGCCGGTGGTCCGGGCGCTCTACCCGGCGGAAGAGGACGCCTGGCGCGCCGACAGCGCCCTGCGCCTGAGCCTGGGTCCCGAGGGGCTCGATGCACTCCAGGTCGACGCGGCCTGTGCGGCGATGCGGCGCGTGCTGCGCCGCCGCTTCGGTTGACGCGGCGACTCGGGGGCGGCACCTCTAGCCCGTGGGCGCGAAGGGACGAGTCCTGGTGGCGATGAGCGGGGGGGTCGACTCCTCCGTGGCCGCCGCGCTGCTGGTGGAGGCAGGCTGGCAGGTCGTCGGCGTCACCCTCCACCTCTGGGACGCGGAGGGCGAGCAGAAGGTCGGTCGCTGCTGCGCTCCGGAGGACCGCGACGACGCCCGCCGCACCTGCGAGCACCTGGGCGTGCCCCACTACGTCATCGATGAGCGTGCGTCGTTCCGGCGGGATGTCGTCGAGCCCTTCCTGGACGAGTACCGCGCGGGGCGCACGCCGAGCCCCTGCGTGCATTGCAACCGGACGGTCAAGCTCCTGCGCCTCGCGGAGATCGCCACCGACCTCGGCTGCAGTCACGTCGCGACGGGGCACTACGCGCGGCTGCTCCAGGGCGACGAAGGGGAGGCCCCGGTCCGCTTGCTCCGCGGGCGGGATCTCGCCAAGGATCAGTCGTACTTCCTTTTTGGCGTTCCCCCTGCGGTGTTGGGGCGCATGCTCTTTCCGTTGGGGGACCTCGAGAAGGAGGCGTCCCGCGCTGAAGCGAGGCGGCTCGGGCTCCCGAACGCGGACAAACCGGACTCGCAGGAGCTCTGCTTCGTACCCGACGGCGACGTCCGCGCTTTCAGCCGCCGGGAGCGAGGACCGAGTGCCCCGGGGGTCGTCCGGGACGCGCACGGCGAGGTGCTCGGCCGCCACGAAGGAGTCGAGGGGTTCACCGTCGGTCAGCGCAAGGGGCTCGGCGTCGGGGGCGGCGGCGCGCCACGCTACGTGCTTCGCATCGTCGGGAGCGACGTGGTCGTCGGTTCGGGGGACGAGCTCTACCGCCATGAGCTGGAGGCTGTCGGCGTCCGCTGGCTGCGAGCTCCTCGGGGCGCCTTCGACGGCCAGGTGCGCATCCGCTACCGTCATGAGCCCGCGCCGGCACACATCGAGCCGAGGGCAGAGGGCTTCCACGTCCGCTTCGAGGCGCCCCAACGCGCCATCACACCCGGGCAGGCGGCGGTCGTGTATGTTGGGGACGAGGTCCTTGGTGGCGGCTTCATCGCGTGAGCTCCGCGCCCTCGGCTGGGCACTTGTCCTGAGCGCCTGCTCGGTGGGCGTAGGGCAGGGAGAGGCGAGCGGGCTCGTCAGCGCGCCCGACTGCGATCTGCTCGGCGAAGCGATCGATCTGCGCCCGGACTTCTTCGTCGCCGACGAGTTTGAGGGGCACCTCGAGATCCGCATGCAGCGAGGCGGCGATTACGAGTATTTAAGCGACGGGATCTCGATCTTCGTCGCCGACGTGGCCCAGGAGCACGAGCGGCTCGGGACCCCGGTTCCGCTGTCGGCGGAGGCGGGCGCGCCCGTGCGCATGAACCTCTACCTGAACGAGCGCTGTCCTCCCGACCGCCACCGGCCGCCGGTCAACTACGTAGCCGTCTCCGGGAACATCGTCTTCACGGCGATTTACGCGCCAGAGGTGGACGACAACCTCCTGATCGCCGCCAGCTTCGACAGCGTCCGCTTCGTCGATCCGTCCCGGCCTGCCGAGCGCTTCGCGATCGTCTCGGGAGCGCTGAGCTTTCTCTACAACCGGGGCCGCCCGGCGCAGCGTTTCCCCTGAGGCCATCCACGGTGGGACGCCTACGCACCAAGCACGGTCCCCTTGTCGGGGAGGTCGCGCGCATCGCCCCAGGAGGGGATGGCGTCCTCGACACGCCGGTCGGCCCCGTCTACGTGCCCATGGCCGTCCAGGGCGATCGGCTGCGGGTCGCCCTGGAGGGCAAGGGACGCCGGCTACGGGGGCGAGTGGTCGAGGTTTTGGCGGCTGGGCCGGACCGCCGCTCCAGCCCGTGCTCCCTCGCCGGCCGTTGCGGGGGTTGCCCGTGGATCGTGATGACCGAAGATGCCCAGCGGAACCTCAAGCGGGCGTGGCTTGCGCGAGCGCTGCCCTCTTTTCCCCCGGAGGGCGTGGGCTTTACGGCGGCCGAATCGCTCCACTACCGCGCCCGCGCGCGGCTCGCCTGGAACCGTGGCCGCGTGGGGCTGCGGGTGCGCCGCTCCCGAGCGGTGTGCGACGTGCCCTCCTGCGCGGTGCTCGCACCGGCCCTGGACTCGGCCCTGGCGCCGCTGCGCACCCTCCCGCTGGCCGGTCAGGGGGAGCTGCGCTTGGCGCTCCGGGACGAACGATCCGTCGCCGTGCTGTCGACGGACGATCCTCAGCCCCCGGAGGTCTACGGCGGCTGCGAGCGGCTCGTTTCCGAAGGCCGGCTCGCGGGGATGGTGTTGCGCGTCGCAGGGGCTGAGGCGCGTTGGGGCGAGCCGGCCGCGGAGCGCCGAGCCGGGCTCGACGGGGCACCCGTCGAGGGCGCCGTCGCTGGCTTCTCGCAGGCACATGGCCCCCTCAACGCCGCCCTCGTCGCCTACGTCCGTCGGCAGGCCACGCCTGCCGGCAAGCGGGTGCTCGAGCTCTTCGCCGGCAGCGGAAACCTCAGCGTGGCCCTTGCGGCCGAGGCGACCGAGTTCCTGGCCGTAGAGAGCGATGGAGCGGCCGCGGACGCCTGCCGCCGGAACCTCCGCGCCCGGGGCGTGCCTGGCCGAGTGCGGGTCGGAGATGCGAACGAGCCGCCGCTCATCGACGCCGAGGTTGCCGTCCTCGACCCACCACGGATCGGGGCGAAGGGGGCCGTGCGCGCCCTCGCGGTTCGGACGAAGCTCCGGCGCGTCGTCTACGTGAGCTGTCGCCTCGCCACCCTCGAGCGGGATCTCCGCGAGCTGGTCGGCGCCGGCTGGAAGATCACGGCGGCGCGGGGCTTCGATATGTTCCCGCAGACGCCGCACCTGGAGAGCGTGGTCACGCTGGAGCGCGGCTGAGTCGGCCCCGGATCAGCACGTCGCTGCCGCACACCTCGACCGTCGGAGCGCTCAGGCGCCACGCTTCGGCGATGCGGTCCGCGCCGCGTCCCGCGGCGAAAGGTGGGGCTTCGCGGTCGCCGACAATGGTTGGCGAGACGAAGACGGCAGCCTCGTCGGCGAGGCCGGCGTCGAGCAGGGCGCCGTGGATCACCCCGCCGCCTTCGACCAGAAGCCGCACGACGTCGCGTTGCCCCAGCGCCCGCAGGACCGCCCGTAGGTCGACGTGCTCGGAGTCGAGCCCCAGGAGCTCGACGCCACGCTCGCTCAGGGCGGCCCGGCGCTCGGGGGGCGCCCCCGAACCGTGGGCGATCAGGGTTCCCGGACGCGCGAGGCGAGCCCCGGGGGGCGTGCGCAGGTGGGTGTCGAGCACGACCCGCAGCGGATCGACTCCCTCGACGTGCCGCACCGTGAGCTCCGGGTCGTCCGCCAGGACCGTCCCGACGCCCACGAGGACGGCGTCGGCCTGGTCTCGTAGCTCGTGGGCGCGCCGGCGCGCCTCGGGCCCGGTGATCCACTTCGAGTCGCCGGTGCGCGTTGCGATGCGCCCGTCGAGGGTAACGGCGGCCTTGAGGGTGACCCAGGGCAGGCCTGTCCGGATGTGTTTGGTGAAGTCGGCGATGAGGGTGCGGCACTCCTCTCCGAGGACGCCGACGGAGATCTCGATGCCTGCGTCGCGGAGCTTCGCGATGGCGCCCGGAACGTGCGGGGCAGGGTCCCGGGCGCCGATGACCACCCGGGCCAGGCCCGCTGCGATCACGGCCTCGGTGCAGGGGGGAGTGCGTCCGTGGTGGTTGCATGGCTCCATGGTCACGTAGAGCGTGTGGCCGCGCGTCTCGCTCGCCGCACGGATCGCCGCGACCTCCGCGTGGGCTGCTCCCGCGCGGGCGTGGTGCCCCACACCCAGAACCTCGCCACCCTCCGTCGCCACGACGGCCCCCACGTGCGGGTTGGGGCTCGGCCGGCCGCGGCGCGCGGCCTGTAGCGCGAGCCTCATCAAGCGCTCGTCGTCGATCATTGCTCCGTCGTACCCGGCGGGGGACGGTCAGGACCACGACGGAGGCGCTCGAGCTCGGTGATGAACTCGTTCACGTCCTGGAACTCGCGGTAGACCGAGGCGAAGCGGACGTAGGCGACCTGGTCGAGGTCTTCGAGCTGCTTGAGGACGAGGCGGCCGACGAAGGTGCTGGGCACCTCCGGCTCGCCCTGCTCGGCGACCGCCCGCTGCACCGCGTTGGTCACCCGCTCGAGGGCTTCGGCCGAGATGTTCCTCTTGGCGCAGGAGCGGCGCAACCCCGCCAGGACCTTGTCCCGAGCAAAGGGCTGCCGCTGCCCGTTCTTCTTGACCACGAGGGGGAGCGCTTGTTCGACCCTCTCGTAGGTCGTGTAGCGGCGGGTGCAGCCTTCGCATTCACGGCGTCGGCGGATGACCTCGCCCGCCTGCGAAAGGCGCGAGTCGATGACCTTGTTCTCCAAGGTGCCACAGAAAGGGCAGCGCATCGTGACGGGGGTCTAGCAGGTTCGAGCTCGCTTTGCCCGCGGCGATGAGCGGTGGCTCGCTCCGCGCTTCGCTCGCGGCCTCGAGCCCTGGCG
>JALVDI010000499.1 GCA_027009115.1 Polyangiaceae bacterium
CGCATCACGCGGGGGGGCCTCTCGCGGCCGCAAGCCACCGCGGTCCGTACCAGGGCGGATGGATGGGGGTGTTCTCGCGCGAGCCAGTACGGTGGGCGGACGGTCAGAGCGGCTGCCAGCGAAGCGTCCGGATCGTCGCGCGGTAACCGAACCAGCCGTTGTTCAGGACGATCCGCGCCGGCGGTGCGGCCGTTCTGGGCGCGCCGGGGGCCAGGCCGCCTTCGTAGCGGACGGTGATCGTGCCGGGAGGCCTTCCGTCCAGACGCCGGTAGGTCCGCTCGACGACCCGCCCGCCTTCGCGCCGCTCCTCCAGGCGCTCTCCGTCGCGTTCCACGACGCCCTCGGGCGCCTCCATGAACCACGCGCGGTGGATGTCGTGGAGCATGTACTCCGGCGGGAACGGGAGCTCGAAGGGCATGTAGCTCTCGAAGCGGACCCCGTCGTCGGTCTGTTCGAGGAGGAACGCTCTTCCGCCGTGCGGCGCGAGCCCCAGCAGGATGAGCCGCGCCCCCTGCTTTTGGAGGACGGCTCGAAACGTGTTCTCGCCCCGCGGGTGGGTCATCGAGACCTCCTGCTCGACGAGAAAGTCGCCCTCGATCCGACTGGGCGGGACGAGGGTCGTGGGGTAGCCGTGGGGTTCGGCTCGCTCCGGAGGAGGGCCCTCCGCCGCGCGGGGACCGCAGGCCACGAGGAGGGTGAGCAGCGCGGGGCGAAGCATGCCAGGGTCCATAGCAACGTCGGCGGTGCGCTGCTATGTCGCTCCCATGAGCGAGCTCGAGTTCGGACAGCCGGCCCGCTCCGGCGGCGAGGTCTCCATGACGGTGCGCGTGCCGGTGGATCTGCGCTACCTGGAGGGTCACTTCCCCGGCGACCCGATCGTTCCGGGGGTAGCTCAGATCGTCGCCCTCGCCGAGGAGCCGGCGCGCCGGGTGTGGCCCGACCTCGGCCCGGTCTCGGGGCTGCGTCGCGTGAAGTTCAC
Organism: Polyangiaceae bacterium; assembly: GCA_027009115.1. GTDB lineage: Bacteria > Myxococcota_A > Polyangia > Polyangiales > Houyiibacteriaceae > JALVDI01. The sequence goes on from JALVDI010000499.1 coordinate 980, forward strand.
CCGGGCCATCCGCCCCGCGGACACCTTGACGCTCCGGCTCGTGAGGCGCGACGCCAAGGTCTCGTTCCGGGTCTACAAGGCGGACGGGGGCGAGTGCTCCCGGGGCACCCTCGTGTTCGGCTCCGGCTCACCCTGAGCGGTTCCCGCGCTCACCGTCCTGCGGCGAGCTCAGGAACCGTAGGGTGGTGTCGATCGCCGCGGGGTGAGCCATCACGAAGGTGTGAAGGCTCCGCACGAGCACGTGCTCGCTCATGCCATCGAGCTTTGTCTCCTCGACCCCGACGACGCCGTCGTCGTCTCCGTCGATGAGCGGGTTGAGGCCGCGCGGTCCGTGGCTCCCGGCGACGACCAGGAAGGGGACGGTCGGTTGCCCCACCGCCGGCGCGGAGGCGAGCTCGCGGACCGCAGGGCCCATGAGCGCCGTGAACGCCGGGCCGAGTCGCTCGCTCAACACCCGAGCGAGGGCCGCGCCCCGGTTTGGAGGAGCGCACATCACCACGCGGCGGACCTCCTGTGGAGGATCGTCGAGCAGGCCTCGGGCCACGATGCCCCCCAGGGAGTGGGTGACGAAGCTCAACCGGCGGGGCCCCTGCAGGTGCGCGAGCAGCTCCCGGAGTTGGGCGATGTGCGCGCGGATCGGCCGCCGGGTGCTCGGGTAGTCCAGTGCGGCGACTCGGTGTCCTGCCTGCCGCAGCGCGCGGGCCATCGGTCGCATCGAGCGGCGCGTGCGCCCGAGCCCGTGAAGCAGCACCACCAGCTCGCTCTGCTCCGGAGGCGGCGCGAGCGCTTCGAGGGCGTCGAGGCAGCGTCCGAGGTGGCCGCTCGCGTGTTGTCGATCCCGCGGATCGAGGAGCCGGTGGCGTCCGGTGACCACATGTTGCTGCACTCGCCAGCCGGAGCGCCAGCGTCGATCGGCCCACCACTGGCCGCCCCCCAGGGTCGGGGCGATCACCGGCGTCCGCGCCTCCAGGCGCCGGTTGCTCGCGGGCTCGGTAGGGAACGCCGCAGCGCACGGGCCATCGGGCGCCTACGGGCGTGACGCATGGGGCGAGCATAGCAGCTCGGCGGCGGGCGCCCGGTGCCCTGTCGGGGTCTCGCGCGGTGGCCGGCGGACGAGCGCCGGGTTTGCGCAGGCCAG
>JALVDI010000500.1 GCA_027009115.1 Polyangiaceae bacterium
CTACTGGCAGCCACACGCGACCCTGCTCCGACGCCCGGGGATCTTCTCGCATGCCCTGCCCTACGCGGGCGGCGCCGTCGCCGTGCGTACGACGCGGAGGCAGGCACCTCCCTACGGGCAGGACGAGCTCGTCGTGATCTCCGGCCCGCGCCTGCGCGTCCGCCCGCTCTGGTCACCTCGCGCGCGGCTCATTCTGCTCGGTCTCGTCGAAGATCGTGCTGTCTTGCTCGCCTACGACGGCTCTGAGTCGCGGCTCGTCGGGGTGGATCTGAGGACGCGGCGGCGCGTGCGCTCGGGCCCGTTGCCCGTGGTCGCCTCGAGCTTTCACCTGGACCCGCGCTGGCTCTACTGGAGCCACCGCACGATTCCTCTCGATGGCGCTCCGATCGTGCGAGCCGCCGGCCCCGACGGTTTCCTCCTGCCCTGCACCGACGGGATCTGCGAAGCGCACCTCGACGGCGGCGCGTTTCGTGTCGAGCACCGGCGCGAGCGGTTCTCGCCCGGCGACGAAGAGCGGCTCTGGGTGGACGGGCGGCCCGTTGACGGGGCTCCGGTCATGGCGGCCTCTTGCGTCGTCCGCACAGACGTCTGGTTCCCGGGTCCGACGGGGGTCACGGACTGCGTGACACGCGTCGAGCCGGAGTCCCCGGACGAAGGAGAACGTTTCGAGTGGGTGCATGTCCATCCTGGCTGCGCGCTCAGTTTCACCTTTCTCGGCTACGGCGTGCCGCTCCCTTGGGGAGAGCGCTCGATCCGCTGCACCCACCGGGGCTGCTCACTCCGCTTGCCGGCGCCAACGAGCGCGTGGTCGTGGGGAGACTGCCACCGAGGCCTTGCCGAGCTCCGCGGGAACGGAGGGCCGCCGCGTGCATTCGAGTGGGAGGAAGGCTACTGCGAATGAGACCCGAGATGAGCGCAGGGGATGCTTCGAGTTGTCGTCTTCGGAGTGCAAGCCGAGGACAGGCGGCAGGCTGGCTTGGTCCGATCGAGCCACGCTCGGATCGGCACGGGCGTCCTGTGAAGCAGTTGCGTAGCCGATAGGGCCGCTGCTCCCACGACGAGGCACCGCTCAAGCGACCCTGCCCATACGGTTGCCGCCCCACGCCAACGATCCTACCAAGTTCAGCGTGACCCGCCCCGTCTACGAGTGGGCCCGCGTTGGCTTGTTCAGCGCTCCAGGGGTCGATTTGGGGGCTCCACGCGGTCGGATACCGGCAGGCCAGATCAGCCGCGGAACAGCCGCGCCCACCCCCGCGGCTTCGGGGCGCGGTGCTCGTTCCCGTTCGCGTCGTAGGTTTCGCCGTCGTCACCCTCGGCGATGCACCTGAGGTCGCGTGCCACCTGCCCGATCTTGAGAACCCAACTGTCCGACACGTCGTCGACGGTGATCACCCCGTCGTGGTAGACGAACAAGGCGTCCCCGGCGTCGGGATCGCCGCTGGGCCAGGCAAAGATCAGGTATCGCTCCTCGCGGTCCCCGTGGCTCCAGACTGACTCGCCAGCCTCGACCAACTCGGGATCGGCGTGGGCGAGGGCCAGCCAGCGCGCGTAGGAAATCGGTGAGCCGTCGGCGCTGCGGATGGTGATTGCGTAGCCCACGGATGGATCTTCTAGGCCCCGGTCGGGCGGTTGCCAAGCCCTGGGTCGGACGACGAACTCCGAGGTCTACCTCTGGAACCTGCCCGCCATCGAGTCAGGTCACGATCCCCTCGAACTGCTCCCTGCTCTCGGGTGAGGCGCACGGAGAGGTCTTGGGGGCGGGCCGTTAGCTACCGAAGCGCTCCACGAAAGCGCGGTGCACCGAGGGGGCTTCCCCGGTGTGAATCGCTCGTGGCCGGTAGCCGCTGCGTACCGCGAGCACCTCGATGCGGCGCTGCTGCGGGGCGGCTCGGAAGCGGACGCGCCAGTCCTTCACCGCGAGCACCTGTGCGTCCCCGTCGTCGCGGATGCGCCGGTAGGCGTGTGGCTGCGGCCCGAGGGCCAGGGCCCCCTCTGCCCGCGCGCCGAGGTCGACGCCCCGTTCGCTCAGCCAGTCGCGGGCGGCTGCGGCCGGGTCCGACCAGGCCACCGTCCAGCTCGGTGCGGGGTCGGCAGGCCGTTCGGCGAGCCACCCGTC
>JALVDI010000501.1 GCA_027009115.1 Polyangiaceae bacterium
AGGTCGCGTCGGCCAAAGCCTCGGCGGCGCGGTGGCCGTAGACGAGCCCCTCCAGGAGCGAGTTGGAAGCCAGCCGGTTGGCTCCGTGCAAGCCCGAGCAGCTCACCTCGCCGATCGCCCACAGCCCCGGCAGCGTCGTGCGCCCATCCTTGTCGACGACGACGCCCCCACAAAGGTAGTGGGCGGCCGGTACCACCGGGATGGGCTGCTTCGTCATGTCGATCCCCCACCGCAAGCACTCGGCGTGGATGTTGGGGAAACGCTCCTGCACAAAGCCCGCGTCGAGGTGCGTCATGTCGAGGTACACGTGCTCTTGGCCCGTGCGCTTCATCTCGTAGTCGATGGCGCGCGCCACGACGTCCCGCGGGGCGAGATCTTTCATCTCGTGGTGCCTGGCCATGAAGGCTGTGCCGTCCGCGAGCCGCAAGACGCCTCCCTCGCCACGGAGCGCCTCGCTGATCAAGAACGACTTGGCCTTGGGGTGATAGAGGCTCGTGGGATGGAACTGGAAGAACTCCATGTTCGCGAGTTGGGCCCCCGCCCGGTAGGCCATGGCGACACCGTCGCCGGTCGCGACGTCGGGGTTCGAGGTGTAGAGGTAGACCTTCCCTGCGCCGCCGGAGGCGAGCACCGTCGCCTTCGCGAGGTAGGTGTGCACCTCGCCGCTCGTTTCGTGGAGCACGTAGGCGCCGACGACCCGGCGGCGCGGCGCGCCGAGGCGGCTCTGCTCGATGAAGTCCACGGCCATGTGCTCTTCGAGGAGCGTGATGCGATCCGTCTGCGCGACCGCCGCCAACAAGGCACGCTGGACCTCGCGCCCGGTGATGTCCCCGGCGTGAACGACGCGTCGGGCGCTATGGCCGCCTTCCCGGGTCAGATCCAGCTCGTCCGCGCCCGCCTTGCGGCTGAACCGCGCGCCCAGTTCGGCGAGCTCCCGAACCCGGACCGGCCCATCCCGCACGACCCTCTCGACCACGTCGGGGTGCGACAGCCCGCCCCCGGTCGCGAGGGTGTCGGCGACGTGGGCGTCGAAGCTGTCGGCGGGGTCGAGGACCGCCGCGATGCCGCCCTGCGCGCGATTCGTGGCCGTGTCTTCTGAGGAGCGCTTGGTGACGACGATGACCTCACCGCGGTGGGCCGCCCGGAGCGCAAAGCTCAGGCCGGCGACGCCGCTCCCGATGACGAGGAAATCGCATTCGACACGCATTGGCCCATCCTAGCAGTCCACCCAGGAGCTGCCGTGATGGATCGCCGTCGCGGGGATGCCCCTGTCGGATGCCGCCCGGGCGACGACCCCTCGAGGATTCTCCTGCGAGCGGCCGCGCGCTCGCCCGGACCCGCGCAGCCGGGTGTGACTTGCATCGGCCGCCGAAGACCTCATCATGCGGCCTCCGCGATGCACGAGCCCACCTTCTTCGAAGGCCCCGAAAAAAAAGTCGAGTTGGTCGTCGCGCCGGGGCACCCCTCCTTGCGTGGCTGGGGCCACGAGGCCTGGGCCCGGGTCGTGAGCGCGGCCGGAGCTCGGATCCTCTCGGTGCTCCGCAGCACCGAGTGCGACGCCTACCTCCTGAGCGAGTCGAGCCTCTTCGTCTACGACCGCCACCTCACGATGATCACCTGCGGCCGGACGACCCTCGTCGACGCGACCGAACACCTGCTCGAACGCATCGGGCCCGAAGCCGTCGCGCTGCTCATCTACGAGCGCAAGAATGAACACTTCCCGGAGCTACAGCCGACCCGCTTCTTCGAAGACGCAAGGCGACTGAACGCGCGGATCCCGGGCACGGCCCTCCGCTTTGGAGACGAGCACGACCACCACGTGCAGCTCTTCTGCTCGCGGCGACCCTTCGAACCCGACGACGTTGACACGACCCTCGAGGTCCTGATGCACGGCCTGCCGGAAGACGCCGCCTCGCGCTTCATCGGCTGCGAGCGACCCGCGACGGGGACCCTCGCCGAGGCCCGGGGGATCGCAGGGATCCTCCCGGGCTTCGCCATCGACGAGCACCCCTTCACCCCCGCCGGCTACTCGATGAACGGCCTGCGCGGTGCGGACTACTACACCATCCACGTCACGCCCGAGGCCCTCGGGAGCTACGTCAGCTTCGAGACGAACGTGGACTTCCGAGGAAGGCTCGACGCCCTCGTGGCCCAGGTCGTCGCGGTCTTCCGGCCGCGCTCCTTCGATGTCGTCGCCTTCGCGCCTCGGGGCACCCTCGACGCGCACCTCGAACCGGAGGGCTACCGCCTCAAAGACCGCGTGGGCACCACCCTGGCGGGCTACGATATTGGCTTCTGGCACTGCTACCGGCCTACGGCGGCCCTGCGCAGCCCCGCGCCGATCCCATTGTAACCAATTGATTTTACACGCATTTCCGTGTTTTCCGGGGCGCCTGGCGACAATAGGCGGAGCGGGAGCTCCGTCGGCTTTTGGCCCGCTCCAGCCGTCGTCGTTAGAGTCCAGTCATGCGCGCCTTGAGCCTCCTGATGCTGCTCCCCCTCGCCCTTCCGGCGAGCGCGCGGGCGGACATCTACGAGTGCCGAGGCCCGGGAGGCGCCGTCCACTACGGCAACGCGCGCGAGCCCGGGATGCGCTGCCGCGTGTTGGTCCGCGAGAGCGACGAGCGCCGGCGCCGTGCGCACCGCCGGCCGCGCGCCGCCCCCCGAACCCGCGACCCCCATCGTTACCGACGCTACGACGCATTCATCCGGGAGGCGGCCGCGCTCTACCAGCTGCCCGAAGCCTTCCTGCGCGCGATCATGCGGGTCGAAAGCGACTTCAACCCGACGGTGGTCAGCCGCGCCGGCGCGATCGGCCTGATGCAGCTGATGCCGCGCACGGCCGCCTCCATGGGCGTGCGCGATCCCTTCGACCCGCGGCAGAACATCCTCGGAGGCGCCCGCTATCTGCGCATCTTGGCCAACCTCTTCCAGGGGGACTTGATCCTCACGGTGGCGGCCTACAACGCGGGAGAAGGCGCCGTGAAACGCTACCGCGGGATCCCTCCGTACGCGGAAACCCAACGCTACGTGCGGCGGGTGCTCCGCCACTATTACCGCTACCGGCAGGGCCATCCCGCCCTTTGAGGGACCGCCGATGCGCACTGTTGGGAACCCCGGGGGCTTCGGACGGCGACGAGGATCTCCGCCAACGATGATCTCAGCCAGCGACGGAGGTAGGCTCACGGGCATGCGCTGGCTCGCTCTCCTCTCGATGCTGGTCGGGTCCCTGGCCTCCGCTCAAGAACCGACCCCCGCAAACGGGGCCCCAGCGACCGAGCGGCGGACGGCGACGGAGTATGTTCGAAAGCTCCAGACCGCGCTCACCGCGCTGGCGACGGGGGACACCGCGCAGGCGACGGGAACCCTCCGCGAGGCCATCGCCACAGCGCCGGACCAGGCCGCGGGCCACTGCCACCTCGGCTCGGCACTGCGCCGATCGGGAGACACCGCCGGCGCGCTGGAGAGCTTCCGCACCTGCGCCCGACTCGCGCGCCAGCACGCCGACGCTCTCAACGAAGGCCGCGGTCTGCTCGGGGTCGCCCAGGTCCTCGTGCTCGACACGGCCCAACGCGACGCGGCGCGCGAGGCCGTCTCGGCCCTGCTGCGCTTTGCCGAAACACACCCCAGCGTCTACCCGCTGGAGCTCGCACAGCGGCTGCAGCAGGCCCTCGACTCGATCATCGAGCTCGACGCGGTGTCCGCCGAGGTCCGACAGCGCCGCGAGGAACGTGCGGCGCAGCAGGCCCGCGAGTAGCGCGCGACCGCGCTTCGTCTTCGCAAACCGTCCTGAGACCCATGACCTTCGTCTCCATCGCCGCGCTGGCGATCGCCGTGCTGGCGCCGCTGAGCAAGAGCATCGCTTGGGGTGTCCCGCTGACGATGTTCTCCTGGGGCATGGCTCTGCGCGCGGCCGTGGGCGCCGCGCTCGCCACCTTCTTCGTCGGCGCGGCCCTTACAGCGGTAGCCCCGGCGCACGTGGCCGCCTCCACAGGTGCCGCCCTCGGTGGAGCGCTCGCGATGCTCAGCGCGCGTCGATCACGTCACCTGCGCGGCATCACGCTCCTCGCCTGGCGGCTGACCCAACCCGACAGCAGCCTGCAAGCGCAGCGGCTGCTCGACGCGAAGCTCGACAAGCTTCGGCGCCGCCTCTCGCCGCAGACCTACGCGCAGACCGCCCTTTTCGCCAGCGTGCCGCTGAGCGCCGTCGGAGCCTGGGACACCGCCGGCCGGCATCTGGAAGGCGTCTCCCTCGAGGCCGTCGACCGCTCCACCGGGGACCGCACACGGCAGGCGCTCGCCACCGTCTACCTGCAACGGGGCGAGCTCGAGAAGGCTCACCAGACCATCGACGCGATCGAGCGCCCCGCGGCCGAGGCGATCGAAGGCTGGCTCGACGCTATGGAGGCGCTGCTCCTGGCCGTTCAGGGCGGTGCCGACGAGGCGCTGGAGCGGGCGCGGGCCGCAGGCGACGCAGACGGCGCGCTCGCCGCCACCTACGACATCGTCCGGGCCCATGCGCACGCCTGCCGGGGGGAAACGAGCGAAGCAAGAGCAGCGCTCGAGCGCGTGCGAGAGGCCACCGGAGCTTACGGTCTCGAGCGCGCCCTCCGCCCGGTGGGGCCCGCCACGGACATGGCCCGAGCGATGCTCGGGGAGGCGTCGCGCTCCGCGGACCGTAGCGCCACTCAAGGCAAGGGCGACCGGTAGCCGGGAGGGATCGCTCCGCGGATCGTAGCGCCACTCAAGGCGAAGGCGACCGGTAGCCAGGAGGGATCTCCAGCGGGCCGGTCGCCGGCGAGGGTGGGGGCGGCGGGATCGGCTCGGGCGGGATGAGACGGCAAAGACCGTGGAGACAAACCGGAGCGGCCCGGCAGCTCGGCGAAGGCTCGGTGGACGAGCACGACGACTCGGCACAGTCCCGTGCAGCACGCAGGGCCTGCACCCGCTCCGCACGCACCGCGACCACCACGCCCCCGTCGGCGCAGGAGCAGCAGCTCGCCCCTTCGAAGACGACGCAGTCGGCGTCGGCGATGCAGGTGATGTCCTCGGGTCCGAGGTCCACAGCCAACCCCGGCGGGTAGAGGGGCAGCGGCGGTCGCGAGGGCGCTGCGGGTAGCAGAGCGCCCTCATCCTCGTCGACGCGGAGCTCGTCCTCGTCCGGCGGAGCCGTGGGCTCGGAACGGTGGCGGCGGCGGTGGCGGCGACGGGCCGCTCTGCGCTCGGCGGCGACGTCCATGAGCGTATCCATGACCACCGAGGCGGTGGAGCGACCGCTTGCGGACCTGCACCCACCCACGAGCACGGCGCACAAAGCGAGCACCACGCTACGCACCGGTCCACCGTCCCGCGGGAACTGACGGCGCCGCGGGCCCCTGCCACAGGTACGTCCAGGCGGCGGCGGGGACGCCATCCACATCGACCGCGACGATCGTGCGAACATAGAGCGACTCCGGGAGCCGCTGGTAGCCCTCGAAGTCTTCGATGGCGTCCAGCTCCGCCAACAGCGACGCGACGTCGTCGTAGCGCCACAGCTCTCCGTGCACGAGTCCCTCGCCGGGCACGAGGCCCGGATACGCCCCGAGGTCGACGAGCCGTCCGCGCACGGTCGCGGGCAGAACTCCGCGGGGACCGGCCTGCTCCATCACCGCCGCGCGGCAGTGGCCGCGCATGAGGGTTCCGTACACGAAGATCTGCGACGGCCACGACACCGCGGACGAATCGCGGGCCGCGCGCTCGAGCCCTTCTTCCGACAAGCCCCAGCGCCGCATCCCACGGCGCACGGTCGCCAGGTACGCCTCCGTCGGAGGGACGTGGTGCGGGCGACGGTGGGCGGCTCTCACGCGGTAGCTCACGGCCTGGGCGAGGGCGCCGTCTTCGCGGATCACCCGGCACCGGAAGCGCTCGTAGCGCCCTTCGGCGACCCCTTCCTTGCGGTCGAGGAGCTCGAAACCGCCGGTGACGAAGAGCGCTCCGGAGACCGCGGCGCCCAGGCGCGGCGTCACATCGAGCGCTCCCCCTCCTCGGGCGGGAGAGCGGTAGTGGAAGCGGAGGGCGTGGTCCGGCAGCCAAGCGCGCGCCTCGAATCGAAGGTCCGGCGGCCCGCATCCGGCGCGCTGCGCCCACCTGGCGAGGTCCTCCAGATCGAGGTTCGAACCGTAGGCGAAGTAACGTGGCATCTCAGTGGACGTCGGCCACGAGGCCGGCGAGGCCGTCCTCCCCACCGTCACGGCCCATGCCTCCGGCGCCGCCCACGCCACCGGTGACCGTGAGGCCTGCGACATCGGCCACGCCACCCTCGCCCTGCAAGACCCCGATCGCCGGGCCGCCGCCACCGCCGCCGCCACCGCCGCCGTGTCCGCCGCTGCCGCCGTCGCCTCCTTCGCCGCCGGCCGCCGCCCCGTTGCCACCGGCCCCGCCGCCTCCTCCCGGCCCTCCGCTCCCGCCGCTCGCGCCGCGGCCACCGCGTCCACCGGCGCCGCCGCGACCGAGAGTCACGGTCACGTCCCGAACCGTAACGTCTCCGTCGACCACGAGGACGCCGAAGGACCCTCCGCCTCCGCCACCGCCCGCGCCGCCGCCACCGCCGCAGCCGCCGCTTCCGCCGCCGCCACCGCCGCCGCCGCTGTAACGGGTGAAGGGGTCGACGACGGTCCATCCGCCGCCACCGCCACCGCCTCCCCCACCGCCGCCGGCGGCGCCGCCCTCGCCGTCACCGCCGTTGGCCGGGACGTAAGCCCCAGCGAGGTTCGTCGCGCCGAGATCGTCGCCGCCAACCCCCGGGCGGCCGTCGGTGCCTACCGCGCCGGGGGAACCGTCCCCGCCGGCCTGGGGCGCGGAGAACCCTTCGCCGCTGCTCAGACCCCCGGCGCCTCCGCCGCCGCCGCCGCCCTGACCGGCGCGGCCGCTCTCGCCGGGGGACAAAGCCCGGCCCCCCTGACCACCGCGGCCACCCCGCGCCCCGCAGGAGCTGAGCCCTCCGGTGCCGGCCGCCGCCCGCCGTTCGGAGCCGCCGCCGTCCTGGCCCTGGGACCCGGAAGCCCCGTTGACGCCCGGCGCCCCATCCGCACCGTCCGCGCCGCGGAAGCCATTGCCCACGGCAATGTCGAGGTTGCTCAGGCGCACTCGAGTCGCGCCCACCGCCCGGATGCCGACGCTGCTCTCCCCGCGCGTCCTCGCCGACGCGGCGACTACCGCCAAACCGTCGAGACTCACGCCGTCGGCGACGATCGCCAACCCCACCGATGTGCCGCTGCGGAGCGTGGCGGGACACCCGCCCGGATCGCGGGTGGCGAACCCCCGGCAGTAGCCTCCACGGATCACGACGGCCGGCACATCGACCGCCACGACCTCGGCGTAGTTGCCCTGCTCGACGCAAATGACAGCACCCACCGCGGCTCGACTCAGCGCAGCGCCGAGGGTCGCCAGCGGAGCGCCCAACGACCCGTCGCCGCCGTCGTCACCACGAGGCGAGACATGCACATCGCAGGGAGGTGGCCCCGCGTCGGGTAGAGCGCTGTCGAAGCCCGCGTCGAAGCCTCCGTCGGAACCTGCATCGAAGCCCCCATCGGCGGCCGCGTCCCGGCCTCCGTCGGAACCTGCATCGAAGCCCCCGTCGGCAGCCGCGTCCCGGCCTCCGTCGGAACCGCCGTCCACAGCCGCATCGGCACCGATGCCCTCGCGCGGGACTCCGCATCCCAAACCCCACACGACGATCGCGACGCACAGAGCCCGCACGACCTAAGCGTCGGCCGGCCCCGAGCCGCGGTCAAGTGAACGACACGGCGAGTGGAGCTTCAGGGACGGCGCGCAACCGAAGGGATCGAACGCTCGCACGCACGGATCCGCCGAAAGGTGGCCCAATCCTCCTCCCGCTCGCGCACCCGCCGCGCGAAAGCCAAGGTATCCCACGCTTCCACGAGCCGTCGCAGCGTAGCCCACTGAACCTCGAGCGCGTCGAGACGAGCGAGCGCCTCGTCGTAAGCGGCGCGCGCCGCCTGGTACGCCTCGGCCTCCGGCGATCGCGACAGCCAGGCCTCGATGGCGGGTCCCTGCTCGGCGAGGAGAGCAGCCAGCGCTGTGTCCCACGGGTCGTCCAGCCTCGGCCAGCGTTCGAGCAGGCGGATGCGCAGGTCGAAGTACGCCGCGTCGAGGTCTTCGGCGAGCTCCTGCACCTCGGCGTCGTGCTCACGGAGCATGAGCTGCATCTCCGCGAAGGCACGCTGGGCCGAATCCTCGTCGACGTAGCCGAGCGCGCGGCCCAGACGACGCACGACCGCGAGCTCTTCGCGCACCTCCTGGGGCGCCACCTCCACACCGGGCCCATCGAGGCC
>JALVDI010000502.1 GCA_027009115.1 Polyangiaceae bacterium
CGGCCATCTCTACCTTTTCGTAAACCGTAGGCGAAAGCTGATGAAAACGGTTTGGTTCGACCGCTCGGGGTGGTGCATCTTTTCGAAGCGCCTCGAAGCTGGCACCTACGAACTCCCCACGGCCGAGGAGGGCGTCAAGCAGGTGGCGGTCGACGCCACCCAACTCGCGATGATGCTCGAGGGAGTCGACCTGCGCGCCGCGCGGCGCGTGCGCACCCGATATCCCCCTCCGTGATTCCCGTCGTCTGCCGATCCGTCTCACGAGCAGGGCAGACAAGGCGCTGCATGCGTGCAACAACGCCGCATGCTCGACGAGGAGATCAGACGGCTCAAGGCCGAACGCGACCACTTCCTGCGGGAGTTCGTCTCGACCCGTCAGACACTCGACGAGCTCACCAAGCTCGTGGCCACCCAGAACGACCGCATCGACGAAGTCGTCAGCATGCTGCGGCGCCGCGAAGTCCAACTCCAGCGGGCGGAGCGCGAAGTGCGCAAGCTCCGCAAGAAGCTCGGGCTGTCCGAGCCCGAGCCCGAGCCCGAGCCCGAGCCCGAGCCCGAGCCGGACCCGGAGCCCGAGCCCGAGCCGGACCCGCCTGCGCCCACCAACGACGCGCCAGAGGGCGGCGAGCCTGCGACCCCCTCTCCTTCGTCCGACAAGCCCAAGAAGCAGAAGGGGTCAGGGGCATCGAAGCGCAGCTCCCGACGGCGCTCGACCAACCATCTGCCCCACGACACAGAGCGACACGAGGTGTGCGCCTGCAAGCACTGTGGCGGCACCGACCTCGTGCGCAAGGACTTCAAGACCTCCAAGAAGCTCGACGTAGAGCTCTTCTACGTCCGGGTTCGCGAGATCGAGCGGCAGCGCGCGTACTGCAAGACCTGCGGCCACACCACCACCGCGCCCATGCCGCCCATGCCCGTGGACAGGGGCGCCTACACCTGTCGCTTCATCGCGTGGGTGGTGGTCATGAAGTTCGTCCTGCTCGTGCCGCTCGACCGCATCCACGCGCTGCTGGCCTCACAGGGCGTGCACCTCCCCAAGAGCACCCTCGTTCACCTCATCGAGCACGCCGCCTCGTTGGCGGACGCCGTGGACGGGGAGCACTGGCGCCAACTGCGCGCCGGGCCCTACATCTGCTTCGACGGCACCGGTCTGAAGGCCCTCATCGCCGGCCAGTCCAAGGCCTGGGATGGCTACATGGAGGTCTACACGCGGGACGTGCTCACCGTGTTCCAGTTCGACCTCACCAAGCACGCCGACCGTCTCCGCGACAGGCTTGGCGACTACCGTGGGATGCTGGTCTGTGACGCCGAGAGCCGCAACAAGGCCGGCGCGCCGAGGGCCGAGGGCTTCGCCTACTGCAACGCCCACGTCCGGCGGAAGTTCAAGGAGGCGGAGAAGAGCCACCCACGCAGGGCTGCGCAGGGTGGGCGCTTCATCACCGCCCTGTACGACCTCGAGGACATCGCCGAGAGCCAGGGACTCACGGGTGACGAGCTGGTCGCCTTCCGACGACGACGAAGCCGGCGGGTCCTGCGAAGATTCAGGGCCTGGCTCGAGCGGGTGGTGGAGCTCCATCCCCTCCAAACCGACGCGCTTCGCCAGGTCGCCCAGTACTACCTCAACCACTACGACGAGCTCACCGCCTTCGTCGACCGGGCGGATCTGCCTCTGGACAACAATGCCAGCGAGCGCGAGTTTCAGCGACACGCCAAGCTGCGCTACGCGAGCCTGTTCGCCGGTAGCGCCGAGGGCGGCCACCGCTGGGCCACCCTGATGGGGGTCGTGCGCACGGCGCAGAAGTGCGACGTGGACGTGCTGGCCTACCTGACCTGGATGTTCGAGCGACGCGGCACCCATCGGCACCTCTTCGGCATGAAGGCCGCCGAGCTCACCCCGATGGCCTACCGCGCCACGCTCAACGCCGAGCGCATGGCGGCGTAGAGAAGGTCACCCGGCGGCGGCGGCGGGGCCTCCCCCCTCAGCTGATCGGCCACAGATCTCCTGAGCCGAGGCGTACTCGGCCGGCACGTCCGTGATGACCACGTAGCAGCCGTCGAGGGCCTCCAGGTTGGCCTTCGCCTCTTGATCGACG
>JALVDI010000503.1 GCA_027009115.1 Polyangiaceae bacterium
GCCGTGCACGCGGCTTTCCGCAGTGCCTCCAGCTTTGATTTGGCTCCGCGGCCGCACCCGGCCTTCGAGCTCGGTCGACGGCTCCCCACTGGATTGGAGCCCCGCCGACAGCGGTCCCTTTTCCGCGATGCACCTCGGCATTCGCAACCTGTAGGGGCACGACGGAAACCGCCGGGAAGCTCTGCCGCAGTCGGGCCTGTTGGAAGCCGCGGCACAGCACACCTCGATGCGGCGTGACGGAGTTCAGAGACATCTCGGACTCGGTCACTGTCCTGAACCAGGACACGGCGTTGATCTCCTGCGCTAAATCGAGGTAAGCCCGGTTTCATGCGTACGTTCACCCTGGCGCCGCTCGCTCTGCTGCTGGCCTCCGGCTGTGGGGCGCCCTGGACGACCCTTGTCCAAAGCGGCCCACCCTCCGCCATCGCCGGCGCCCAGCAGCTTACCTACGCCTCGGACTTCAGCTCGCTGATCATGGACGGACAGCCCATCGCCCAGATCCTGGCTCAGGAGTCCCCGGAAGAGCAGGGCAACATCCAGAGCGCCTTCCAGGCCATGGAGAGCGAATTCCTCCAGGCGTTCGCGAGCAACGTCCACGTCCCCGTCACGCCCGCCGCCGGACCGCCGCAACCTGGTGAGGTGCGGCTGACGGCGGTGTTCACGGACATCCGGCGCGGCGCGCGTGGTCCCATGGGCCGCGCAACGGGAGTGACGGTGCATTTCCAGTTTTCCGTCGGCGGGCAGGTCACGGACGAGGCCGAGGCGAGCTGCGCGCTCAGCCCGAGCCTGACCCGAGCGTCCCGAACCCGGCGCATGACCTCCTGCGCCGAACGCCTCGGCCGACTCGCCGCGCGCTACTTCAATAGCGAACAGCAACGTTAGAGGGCATCTCAAACAACGATCGTCGATCGATCCGTGGACTGGGCGGGACCGCTGGCGCGTCCGCGAGCCGAGGAATGCCGCGCGCGAGCCGAGGGAATGCCGCGCTGGCCAGGGATGCCGCCAACGAACGTACAGGACTCAGCGCAGGCCGTGTTTCTTGGCCAGGCGGGCGAGGTAGTTTCGGTCGAGCCCCGCGTCCGCCGCGGCCCTGGAGACGTTCCCGCCGTGCCGCGCGAGCAGCGCCGCGACGTAACGGCTCTCAAAGGCGTCGACGAGCCGCTCCTTGGCCTCCTTGAAGGGGAGCTCCGAGAGCTCGTCCGGCGGCGGCGCCTGGAGTCGCGGCCCCGTGCGCGCCAGGAGCTGCTCGACGAGCCGTGAGAGCTCACGCACGTTGCCCTCGAAGGCGTGAGCGCTCAGCGGTGCCAGCTCCTCCTCCGAGAGCACCACGCCCGGCGAACCCAACCGGGAAGCCAGGGCCGTGACCAGCACCGGCACGTCCTCGCGACGCTCGCGCAGCGGCGGCAGCGTGACCCGGATGGCGGCCAGATGGAAGTACAGCTCGCGCCGCAAGGCACCCGACTCGACGCGGCTGCGCAGGTCCACGCGGCTGAGCGCAACCGGGCGAAAATCGAGCGCTCCCCGCTCCCGTCGGTCGAGCACCGCGGCGAGCGGGCCCATCCGTGAGCCCGGCATCTCCTCGACGCGGTCGAGCACGAGGGTTCCTCCCTGCGCGTGCCCCACCGCGACGTCGAGAGGCGTGGGGTCGGAGAGGTCGAGCACGACGAACGGACCGTCGCGACGGCCCGAGGCGCGGTGAACGGCAGCCGCCGCCTCGCTCTTGCCAGTCCCCGCAGGCCCCTCGACGAGCAGCGGCGCGTCGCTGGCCGCGGCGCCCGCCAGCATCCCGAACACCTGCCGCATCGCCCGGCTCTCGCCCACGAGCGGGCCGAAGCAAGTCAGCTCCGGTGGGGGCTCGGGAGCGGGGAGATCGATCGCGACGAGCTCTACGCGGGTGCGGCCGATACGGATCTCGGTCGTCGGATGCACCACGATCGATTCGACCCGCGAGTCCCCGACAAAGGTCCCGTTCGTCGAACCGAGGTCCCGCACCCGTACCCCATCCGGGAGCAGACCCAGCTCCACATGGAAGCGCGAGACGCCCACATCCGTGACCACGAGATCCGCCTCCGGGTGGCTGCCGATGACCACGG
>JALVDI010000504.1 GCA_027009115.1 Polyangiaceae bacterium
GCGCTCGAGCGCCGATGACCGCACCACCGAACCCACGCCCGGGCGCGCTGCGGGAGTGGCGTCTTCCAGTCTTGCTCTTCCTGACGACCTTTGCCTCGATGCTCTGGGTCGGAAGCGCGATGGAGAACGCCCCCGGCGAGCTCTGGGCCGGGCTCCCCTTCGCCCTTCCCCTGATGGCGATCTTACTCTCGCACGAGATGGGGCACTACATCGCCGGTCGGCTGCATCACGTCGACATCTCGCCGCCCTACTTCATCCCCATGCCCTTCGTACTCCTGGGCACCATGGGCGCCGTGATCCGGATGCGCGGCGCCATCCGCTCACGAAACGCGCTCCTCGACGTGGGTGCCGCCGGTCCCCTCGCCGGCATGGCCGTCGCCATCCCGGTGCTCCTGTACGGCATCGCAAGCTCACCGGTGGAGGCGCTGCCGAGTCGGAGCGAAGAGACCCAGCTGATCCTCGAAGGCCACTCGCTGCTCTACGAGGCGCTGCTCTACCTCCTCAAGGGCCCCATCCCAGACGGAAGCGACATCTCCCTGACCTCGACCGCACTCGCCGGCTGGGCCGGGCTCCTCGTGACGATGATCAACCTCATCCCCTTCGGTCAGCTCGATGGAGGCCACGTCGCCTACGCGTTGTTCGGCCCGCGCCAGGACCGCTTCGGACGCTGGGTCTTGCGCGCGCTCCCGGTCGTCGCACTACTGAGCGGTCTCTGGTACGCCGGCAAGGCCCTCCTCGCGAAGCTTCCCTGGGAAGTCGTAGGGCACGAGGCGCTCGCCGGCTGGCATTGGCTTCTCTGGGCGATCGTACTCCGCTTCATGACGCGCTACTCGGGCTGGGAGCACCCTCCGACGGAAGATGCGAAGCTCTCACCCCGACGGCGGTGGGTCGCCCGGTTCACCCTCGGGCTCTTCGTGCTGCTCTTCATGCCGAGCTGGGTCCGCGTGTACTGAACGGTACGGTTCGCCGCGTTCGCCGCCCCCACCCCATCGTCCTACAGCACCTCTCAACAGGGATCGTCGATCGATCCGTAGGCTGGGCGGGACCGCTGGCGCATCCGCGAGCCGAGGGAATGCCGGGCATTGTTGAGGTGAGCGCATGCTGCCCGTTTTTTCGTCGCGTTCCGGCGGGGTTGGTAGGTTCGGTCCATGTCCGCCCGCTGGCTACCGCTGCTCGCCCTCGGGGGCCTATGGCTGCCGGCCGGGCAGGCGTACGCCTGGACCGAAACCCGGATCGAGACCGTGCACGCGCGCGTGGACCTGGAGGCCGACGCCGGCGCGAATGTGGTGCTCGACATCTTCATCTACGTCCAAGCCGGATGGCTCGAAGGCTTCGAGATCGCCGGCCTGGGCCCGGGCATCGAGCTAACCGACACCCCCGTCGAGGTCCTCTCGGCCCCAGCCCGGGCGTCCGACGAACCGGAACGCGCGCGACCGCCGAATCGCTTCTCGCCCGACGTGCGCCTCCGCGACGACCGGGTGTCGCTGCGCTTTCGCCGCCGGAACGCACCCCGTCGCGGCCGCTACCGAATCACCCTCCGCTACCGGACGAGCCTGGCTCCCAACGTCGTGCTCAGCGACGACGGGGAGCGTTTCCGCGTGACGTGGACGCTCCCGGGCTGGCGCTCCGGGCTCGACGGAGTCCTCGTGGAGATCCGCGCCCCCGCAGGCGCGGACTTCGCCCCCGACGACGACACCCTGACCGTCGTCTCGCGCAGCCGCGAAGAGCACGGCGGCCGGAGCCTTCTTCGGTGGCGTCGCGCCCACCTCCCGCGAACCGTGCCATGGACGGTCGCGGTCGAGGTGCCCCGAACGCAAATGGCGCCGCTGATCGTCGCGCGCCAGCGGGCCGCCGAGCCACCGGAAGTCGCCGCCGAGGACACCTCCGCTCCTCCCCAGATCCGTCCCCGGGGCCTCGCCCCCGTCGCCGGCGCGCTCCTCGTCGGGTTCCTCTCGCTTCTGACGCTCTCGCTCTTCGAACGAGAAGCCCGTCGGCGGCGAGCGACCCCGCGACCGTGGCTGCCGCTGCCCGGGACCCTCCGAAAAGGGCTCGTCGTGCTCTGCGCGGGGTCTGCAGCAATCCTGGCCT
>JALVDI010000505.1 GCA_027009115.1 Polyangiaceae bacterium
GCGAATCAAGCTCCGACAGCACATCTCAAGGGCGATCGTCGTTCGATCCGTGGACTGAGCGGGACCGGTGGCGCATCCGCAAGCTGAGGGAATGCCGCGACGAGGCGTTTTGCGATGGGCTCCAGTGTCGGGACCCGAGAGGTCGAAGGATGGCGAAGGACGCACCGAGCGGCATGCCTCACGAGCGTCGTTTCCAGGCCATGTCCCCACGCCGGCGAGCGGACTCAGGCGCAAGCCGCGCACACGCCCCGAACGTGGATTTCGGTGACGCGCGTCACTCCCCGGAGCCGTACGGCGCTCGCGGGGAGGCAGCGCACGGTGCCGCACTCGGTGCACAGGAAGTGCGCGTGGTCGCCTTCGTGGGACTCGTCGGTCCGCTCGAAGCGCCACACGTGGTCCCCGACGTCGCCGCGTCGCGCCAGGCCGACATCGACCAGATCGATGAGGTTGCGGTAGACGGTGGCGCGATCGAAGCCGCCGTCGGCGACCCGCTCGCATACCTCCGAGTGGCTCAGGGGGCGGTCCGCAGCGAGGAGCACGCCCAAGACCCGGATCCGCGCAGGGGTGGCGCGTAGGCCGCGGTTCCGAAGGGTCTCGCGGAGTTGCTCGTGTTCCACGAGCCAGAGCTTTCCACGCGGTGGCCTACGTCCGCAAACACAAATGCGTTGCATCTAACCGGCCAGCCGCTAGCTTGCCGCGGTGCTCACGGCGATCGTCATCGCGGTGCTCTCCGTCGCCGCCGGCACCTTGCTCGCGTTCAGTCGGCGGGCGATGGCGCTGGCCGCGGTGCAGACCTTCGCTGTCGTGGCGGCCCTCGGTGTGGTCCTCGTCCACCTGCTCCCCGAGGCCCTCGCCGGTGGGGGCTTGGCGACGCTCGCGGTCTTCGCGGTGTCGTGGGCGGTTGCCCATGGCCTGGACCGCCTGAGCCATGGGGCCGACGCCGACTGCGTCCGTTGGGGGCTCGAGCTGGGCTTCGCAGGCCTCTGCCTGCACAAGATCGGCGACGGGATCGCCCTGGCGCATTTCGCGCGGGCGCCTCACTGGCCTGGGAGCGGGCCGAGCGAGCCCTCCTTCGACGTGCTCTTCGCGATCGCCGCACACTCCGTGCCCGTCGCAGCGATGCTCGTGATCGCCTACCTCCCCCGGGGTGTGCGTCCTGCCCTCCTGCGCGCCGCCGTCCTCGCCTTCGCGGCGGTCCTGGGCGTCCTGCTCTTCGAGCTCTTCCCCGCGGACCGTCTGGCGGCCTGGCAGCCGTGGATTGCGGCCGCGACCGCGGGGCTGCTCGTCCACGTCGTCAGCCACGGTTGGCGTGGCGGGCACATCGACGGTTGGACCGCTCGCCTGGCGGATGCGTTCGCCTTGGCCGCGGGGGTCGCGCTCGCTGCGTTCGGACAGGGCCACCCCGGCGATGGTGGGGACGTCCGCGCCGCGACGGGTGAGGCGTTGCTGGAGCTGTCGCTCGAGACCGCGCCGGTGCTCCTTGTCGGCTTGCTGCTCGCGGCCCTCTTGCAGACCTGGGGGCGCCGTGTGCCGCCGCGTTGGCTGCGGGGAGGCCGCCCGCTGGGGCAGGCGCTTCGGGGCGCTCTGGTCGGCCTGCCGCTGCCGCTCTGCGCTTGCGGCATCCTCCCCATGGCCCACTCGCTCCGGCAGCGGGGCGCGGCCCCCGCCCTGATCGTGGCGTTTCTTCTCGCCACCCCCGAGCTTGGCGTCGAGACCTTCGCGCTCTCGGTGCGTTTTTTCGGGTGGCCCTTCGCGCTCTTGCGCCTGGGGGCTGCGCTGTTCGTGGCGATCGTCGCGGCGCTCTTGGTCGCGTTCGCCCTGCGGCGGAGCGCTGCCCAGGACGGGCCGGCGCCGGGAGCGCCCACCGGCGGGCAGACGAGCTGGCGCTTTCTCCTCGGCCAGCTCGACGAGCTTCTCCGGCACACCTTGCCTTGGACGGCCGTCGGGCTCCTCGCCGCCGCCTACCTGCAGGCTCTGCTGCCCGCCGACGCCTTTGGGGCGTGGGGGGCGGGGACCGATTTCTTGCTGGTGACCCTGGTCGCCGTACCGAGCTACGTCTGCGCTGTCTCCGCGACGCCGCTGGCGGCCGTGCTCTTGGCCAAGGGCCTGTCGCCCGGCGCCATCCTCGTCGGCCTCTTGCTGGGCCCAGCGACGAACCTCGCGACCGCGGGGTGGCTGCGGGCCTCCTTCGGCACCCGGGCGATGCTCCTGGCCCTCGGAGGTCTCGTCGCCGCCACGTGGGCGCTCGGGGGGCTGACGAACGCCGTGGACGTCCCGTTGCGTGTGAGCGTCGGCGAGGGAGCGCAGGAACACGGACCCCTCGCGCCATGGGCGCTTGGGGTGCTCGCCCTCCTTGCGGGCCGGGGCATCTGGTCGGAGGGTCTGCGCGGCTGGCTCAGCGCCCTTGGAGAGGCCCTCGGCACCCCGGGCGCGGAGCCGGAGGCGGCCGACGCGGAGCTCCACCACGGTCACGGTCACGGTCACGGTGTTCGTTGACACCCGGATCCGCGCTGCCCAGCATGAGCCGCCGTGAGTGCTGACGAGGACATCGCCTGCGCGGGAGAGCCGCACCCCCGGGCGTCGCACCCGCCCCTCGAACCGAGCGTGTTGGAGCGGGCCGCAGGGATGTTCCGTGCTGCCGGAGACCCCGGGAGGCTCCGGATCCTCCACTGCTTGTTGTGCGGGGAGCACTGCGTGACGGACCTCGCCCTCGAGAGCGGCGACGCCATGAGCACCATCTCCCAGAGGCTCAAGATTCTCCGAGCCGAGGGCCTGGTGCGGCGGCGGCGGGACGGGAAGCACGTCTACTACGCGCTGTACGACGAGCACGTGGCCGAGCTGGTGCGGGGCGCCCTCGCCCACGCACAGCATCACGAAGCGGAGCCCAAGCCAGGATGATCAAGTATCTCGGCTCCAAGAGGCTGCTTCTTCCGCACATCCTCGCTGCGTTCCGCGCGTTGCCCGAGACGCGTCGGGTCCTCGACCTCTTCAGCGGGACGGCCCGCGTCGGCCGCGCCCTGAAGGCGGCTGGCTTCGAGGTGATCGCCAACGACCACCTGCGCTTCGCGGCGACTTTGGCGCGCTGCTACGTCGAAGCCGACCCCGCCGAGGTCGCCGAGCCGGCCGCGCGCCTCATCGAGGAGCTCAACGGGATCGAGGGGCGTGCCGGCTATTTCACGCAGACCTTCTGCGTCGACGCGCGCTACTTCCATCCAAAGAACGGCGCCCGCGTCGACGCGATCCGCGACGCCATCGCCGCTCGCGCCCTCGATGCGCGGCTGGAGGCCGTCGTGCTCACGTCGCTCATGGAGGCCGCCGACCGGGTCGACAGCACCACGGGCGTGCAGATGGCCTTCCTCAAGCAGTGGGCGCGGCGGGCCCACAACGATCTTCGTCTGCGCCTGCCGGAGCTCGTCGCAGGCCGTGGGTGGGCCATCGAAGGAGAGGCGCTGCACACCGCCCGAGAGATCGTGGCCGACGCGGTCTACATCGACCCCCCGTACAACCAGCACAGCTACCTCGGCAACTACCACATCTGGGAGACGCTCGTCCGCTGGGACGCTCCGGAAGCCTATGGCGTCGCTCGCAAGCGTGTGGACTGCCGGGAGCGCAAGAGCCCTTTCAACTCGCGCCGGAAGATCCGCGACGCCTTCCGGGAGCTGGTCGCCTCCGTGCGGGCCAGGCATCTGGTCGTGTCCTTCAACGACGAGGGCTTCCTCGCGCGCGACGAAGTGGTGCGGGTGCTCGCCGAGCGCGGGCACGTGGAGGTCGCCGCGATCCCCTACGGGCGCTATGTGGGCGCGAAGATCGGCATTCACAATCCCCGCGGAGAAAAGGTCGGCCACGTCAGCCACACCCGTAACCGCGAGCTCCTCTTCATCGCCTCACCGGACGCACGGGCGGCCCAGCGAGCGCGTCTCGCGGTCGAGGCGCACATCCCCCCGGAGCGCTCTTCGCCTTCCGCCACGCTCCCCTGATGCGGACTCGTGCCGGGAACCGTGAGGTCGAAGGGAAGACGGCGAAGGGCTGAGGGCGGGGCGCTCCGAGGCGGCGATGTTCGGGCCTCGCTCCGCGGGAGCGACGCCGCCATGAGTCGTCCCAGCGAGCCACGACCCTTCGACCGCGACGGATCACGCACGGGCAGCCCGGTCCCGCACGACGTGGCCGGAGCGGTTGTTCGGCGAAGTCCCCTGGGAGGGTTGCGGCCGGCGCTCCGCCGATGCAAAAGAGCCCGCATGAGCCTCGCTGCCGCGCTGACCGACGAAGCCAAGAAGCCAGTCATCGTCCGTGACTGCCTCCAGATCATCGACGCCGAGGTCGCCTCCAAGTCGGGCCTGAGCGGGATGGCCGTCAAGGCCGGCTACCGCGCCGTCAAGGGCATCAAGCCCGGCTTCATCGAGAGCGTCGTCGACGGCCTCTTGCCCGAGTTCGCCGAGGCCCTCGATCCGATCCACGCCGACGCGGTCGCGCAGGGCGCAGACGTCGAAGACTACTTCAGGCAGCACAAGAGCCGCGTGGCCGACGCGCTGCTGGCGGTGACCGACGCCAAGGCCGAGAAGTCCACCAACAAGATCGTCAAGGGCACGTACAGCAAGCTCCGTGGGACGGCCAAGAAGCATGTCGAGGACGCGGTCCCTCGGCTCGCCGGCTTGATCGTCCGCCACGCGGCTTGAGGGGCCGACGTCGGTTGCTTGCCTCTCGGACGGCACGCCCAGCCGACGAGCGCGCAGCCCGAGGTCAGCTCGTCTTGAAGCGGCGCCGCCACCAGCCGAAGGCGAGCAGCCCGAGCAGCAGAGAGGCGGCGTCGTCGCCATGGCCCGGCGTGCTGCACCCGCAGCCCGTCGAGCGGTCCGCTCGGCACGCGGGGTCGAACCCTCCGCGGGGTTCGAACTCGCAGGCCCCGTCGCTGCTCCCCGGCGGGTAGAGCGCGCAGATCCCCGCGATGTCGTCGTCGGTCAGGTCGCGCTTGAGGGTCTCGCCTTCCTCGGCGCAGGCCCACATCGTCGCCGCAGGGTTGTCCGGGGTGTGGGCCAGCCCGAGGAAGTGCCCTGCCTCGTGGGTGACGGTGTTGCCGAGGTCCACGCGGCCGTCGTCGCAGCCGTCTTCGGGGCATTCGGCCCAGGTCCAGGACTCCTGGTTGAGCTCCATGTCCGCGTCGTAGATTTCGCCGGTCCGGGTGCTGAACCAGGTCGTCGTCAGCGCGAAGGCGGCGGAAGCGTGGCCGCGATCGGTCCAGTCGTCGACGAACATGAGGGTGTTGGCGTTGCCCCCGCCCGGGACGTACTCGGGGACGTTGCACTCGCTGGGTGCGGCGCTCGGCCGAACCGTGATGTTCGGTGTCCTGCCGTCGCAGTCGGCCTCCATCCAGCGTGCGAAGGCGGCGCCCACGATGCGCTCGACGGTCTCCGGCGGTAGGTCTCGGGCGCCTCGCGCCTCGATGGCGTACTCCAGGCAAGGGCGCTCCCATCCGAGCTCTACGATGCCGCGTGCTTCCTGCTCCTCGGGGCTGAAGTCGTCCAGCCGCAGGCACCGCTGGCGGCAGCTCGCCGACCCCGAGGCGATCGAGAGGCTCCGGCACCAGGCGCGCGCGGTGCCGGCCTCGAAGACCAGCAGCAGGAGCGGCATCCAGAGCAGACGCATACGGAGGACACTATCTCAGCAGTCCCGGGCGGGCGCCACGGCGAAACGATCCGTGGCGCCAAGCAACCGTTGGAGGATCCGGTCGAAGAGGGCGTATGCGCACCCGCTCTCCCGATTTCAACGGCGCGAGAGGCCCGGCGGCCTGCTCGTCTCCCAGCGTGACCTCCGGCCATCCTTCTCAGGCTTCGCCCTGGGACGAAGCGCGAACCTTGCTCAACGCCCTTCGGGGCTACGAGCGCTATCGCGCGGGCGACGCCGGCCTCTCCGAGGCGATCGAGGTCTTTCAGTGCGGCGCCGGCCTCCCGGAGTCAGGGGAACCGGACGCGGCGACCCTGACAGCCCTGCGCCGAGAGGTCGAGCGTGTCGAGGCCGGGCGGGCAGAGACGCTCGCCATGGTGGACTCGGCGGTGGCGACCTTCGACGCGGCGCGGGTAGGGCAAGAGCAGACGCTCGCCATGGTGGACTCGGCGCTGGCGGCGCTGGACGCCCGCGGTCCCCACGTCGGACGCACGACGGCCGCCCTTGGGGTCGCAGCAAACATGAGCTTGGCCCACCCGGAGTGGCTCGACATGCACGCTTCGCTCAGCCGCGCGGTGGGAGGCATCCCGGCGGCGCGGGTCGGACGCGGCGGACGGCAACTGGACGGTTGGGTTGCCCGCAGCGACAATCGGGCGCGTCGCATCGGCCTCAATGCTCAGGGCAGGCTGCTCGTGCGCACCGTGCTTGGGCACCTGTCGCGATCCGAGCGGGTTCGAGGCCTCGTCGTGCAGGCCTTCGACACCGCCGAGGCGCGCTACGGTCGCGTCGACCCCGCGCTCGTTCTGGCCGTGGCGGCTCGCGAGTCCCGGGGCCGCGCGTTCGAGGACCACGGTGGGCGAGCGAACATGTTCCGCGGAGGCGGCACCGACTTCTTGAGCAGACAGATGGAAGACCGTACGCTTTTCACCGCGGCCGAAACCCAGGACTGGCGTCTTACGAGTGTAAGCGCAAGCAACGAACATGGTGCGCAGATCCAACCGGTCGAAATCCCGCATCGAGACCAAATGCTCGCTTACGCGGGAGCGATCGAGGACGCCCAGCGTACCTTCGAGGACACGTTGCGAGACCAGTTTGGAGAGGAGCGAGCGGCGGAGCTCCTGAACGACCTCGACCCGACCAGCCGGCGCATGTGGCTGAGCCTGGCGTTCACGGCTCCCAGGGGGCGAGCGTACGAGGGCCCGGACAGGACCTACGGAAAGCAGTTCGGTCTTCGGACCGTGCTCGGCCGCCTCATGGCCCGTTCCGGGGGCGAACCCGACCTCTCGTCGATCGCCGATCCGGATCCCTTCCTCGACGTGTTCCACGACTTTCGCCGCGCGCGGGTCACCGCTGCCGAGGCAGACCTCTTCGACGTGGCGCTCGAAGAGGACGCATCGTTTCGTCCCCATGACGAGGGCGTGGCGGCTTCTGCGCCGTCCGACGCACCGTCCGACGCACGGGACGACGCTCGATGAGGTGGGCGGCGATCCTCGTCTTGGTCGCCGGGGCGTGCTCCGACCCCTCGTCTTTGGAGCGGGCCGCGCCCGAAGCCACTCCGTCCGAGGCCGCTCCGTCCGAGGCCGCTCCGTCCGAGGCCAGGCCCGAGGCCGCTCCGTCCGAGGCGGAAGCTCCGGCGCTGGCTGACTCGACGCCGGAACCTTCCGGCAGCGGGTCCGTCACGGCAGGCGACCCGGCGATGGATGTCCCATCGGACCCCGGCGCCCTCGCCGGCCATCCCTCGCTCCTCCTGCGCACGATCGGCGCGTCGCGGGGCTTCGCCTTCGCCCGCGGCCACGTCTACGCCAGGCCTTCTGGGCACCCCTACACGGTCCTGGCGCGGGAGGACGGGAGCGGCGTGACGATCTGCCGCAAGCCCGCCCGCCGGGGTTGTGTGCGCGTCGAGGGGGCGGTGCTCGCTCCGAAGCCCATCTGGATGTGGAACGGCAGGGCTCTGGTCCCCATCCTCGTCGATGGGGACGCCCGCGCGGTCGTCCTCCCTGAAGACGGGGAGCTCTGGATCGCGGAGGACGCGCGGCCTGCCCCCCCGCCCGAGGTGCGGCTCCCTTGGAGGTTGGGGGGGGACCCTCGAACCCACAACGACGCCGAGCGCACCAGGAACGCCTTCTACGCGCAGGTCCGGCAAGAACCGCCGGACGACGCCGAGCGTCCGGTGAGCGTCGAAGCGCCGGCATGGGTTCGACCCTTCTACCGCCGTGCCCTCGAGGGTTTCGAGGTGAAGATGCTGGCCCGCGAGGGGGCCCGGCGGGTGCTCGCCGTTGACCGGGAAGACCCGGAGCCTGGCGCCTATCCGTCCAAGCGAGTTCGCGTGGTCGTCCGGGACGCCGCGGGGCTCTGGCGGACCTCGCCACGGATGAATGGCTCGGTGTTCAGTGCTTCTTTCGCCGACGACTGGGAACCGGGGGCCGTCTTCGTGCTGCATGAACCCAGCGACGACGCCGGAGGCAGCTCCCTGGGCTTGCTCTATGGCAAAGACTACCGGTTGGCCGCGATCCGGACGAGGGGAGACGCGCTCGAGTGGGTCGGCTCGCTGCCTCTCGGCGAGTCCTTCTTCGTTCGCGTCACGCCCCGCTCCAGCAAGGTCTGGCGCTGGCGGCACTACGTGCGTGTCCCCGG
>JALVDI010000506.1 GCA_027009115.1 Polyangiaceae bacterium
CGCCGAGAACCATCCTTCGCAACCTTCCTGCATGGGACGTCATGGGACGTCACGGACCGCGCCATCTCGACTCCACAGCTATGGCTCAGCACCGCGTCGGCCACGGAGCGAGCCACCACCGGACGAACTCTGCGCCCCAGTCGTTTGCACGCGCGCCCCAAGCGTCTGAACCACCCCAAGCGTCTGCACCAGCCCCAAGCGCCTGCACCAGCCCCCAAGCGTCGCCTCGCCATGCGCCACGATGCACGGCATGAGCGCCCTCGGCTTGGAAAGCGTGGGGATCCATCGCCCGCCTTCGAGGCCGCCGGGCGCGCGCAAGAAGCTCGTCTGCGTCCACCAACCTCCCTCACCGCCAACCTCCCCGCAGATCTGCGACGGCCGTCGTACCAACGCAGCGGCTCCCCCCGTACGCAGCTACCGGCCTCCCACGCGCAACTGCTCGCGTCGAAGGCCACGGCATGACATGCTTGGGTTCGATCCAAGGAGGGGTTTTGCTTCTACGCTCAACGATTCGGCTCTCGTGGGTGCTGGGAACCTTTGCGCTCGTCGCCCCGCGCGCGGTCCACGCGCAAGCGGACGACGCTGGCCGCATCCACTTCATGGCAGGCGCCTCGGACTACGAGTCCGGGGACTACGAGCACGCCCTGCTCGAATTCCAGCGCGCCTACGAGCTAAGCCAGCGCCCGGCGCTCTTCTACAACATCGCCCTGAGCTACCAGCAGCTTGGCGACCTCGCCCACGCCATCGAGTACCTCGATCGTTACCTGAACGAGGTCGAGGACATCCCGAACCGGGCCGCCCTCGAGCGGCGGCGAGAGAACCTCCGGCGACGGCTCGCGGCCCAGCAGGCGGCGGAGCAGACCAGCGAGCCACAGCCGCAAACCAACGAAGCGCAGAACGAGCCGCAAACCAACGAAGCGCAGAACGAGCCGCAAACCCACGAAGCGCAGAACGAGCCGCAAACCAACGAAGCGCAGAACGAGCCGCAAACCCACGAAGCGCAGACCAACGAAGCGCAGAACGAGCCGCGGACCGACGAGCCGGAACCGACCGCCGCGGTCCATGAACCACAAAGCGCCAACGTCCCGGCGATCGCCAGCTTCATCGGCGGAGGCGTGGGGCTCGTGGTCGCCGTGGTCTTTGGGGGCCTGGCCATCCGCGAGAAGAACCGCGTGGCAGGCCTCGATTGCGCCACGACGGCCACCTGCGACGAGGTGCCCGGTGCCAACCCCTCGAGGATGGACACCTACGCCTTGTTGAGCGACGTGGGCACCGGCCTGGCCATCGTGGGCGTCGGTCTCGGCGTCGTCTTCTTGTTGACCGGTGGCGACGACGAAGAGGCCACGTCCGCCTCGCTCCGCGTCGCCCCCTACGCGAGCCCCGGCGCTGCGGGCCTCGCCGCCCGTGGGAGGTTTTGACGATGAGGCAAGAGCTCTGGATCACACGTTTCCTGCCCGCGCTGCTCCTGGCGGGTTGCTCGCTCGTCATCGACTCCGGCGAGTTCACCGGCGGCGAACGCGACGGCGGCACCGCCGACACGGGCACCGCCGACGCGGGCACCGCCGACGCGGGCATGGACACCGGAGGCACAGGCTGCATGCAGTGCACTGACGACGAGATCATGCTCGACACGGGTCACTGCGTCCTCAAGCCGATGTGCATGATCACCTGCCCACCTGGGCAGGTCTGCGACCCGTTCTTTCCTGGGGCCTGCTATGCACCGCTTCCTTGCCCCGACCCGTTGCCGCCAGGCATCGTCTGCAGCGACTACGGGCCCGTACCCGAGTGCGCATGTCCTGAGGGAACGAGCCGTCCGTTTCCGGACGGGCCGGCCGAGTGCTTGCCCTGTGGCGAGGGCGATCACTACGTCTCACCGTGGGGCGTCTGCGTGCCCGGAACAGAGCGTTGCGTTACCGACGACGATTGCACGGTTCCCGGGGAGACCTGCGCCAGCCGTTTCCCCGGCGACGATATGTACTGCGCCAACGATTCTGCTCCGCCCCACTGCGATTGCGCGGCAGGCCAGATCTGCCGCGCGGACGGAAACTGCGTAGAGAACGCGGACTGTGTCGACGAACCGGG
>JALVDI010000507.1 GCA_027009115.1 Polyangiaceae bacterium
TCCCCACCCACCGGCGCCGACGCCCGCACCGGCGCCCCAGCCAGCGACGCCCCAGCCAGCGACGCCCCAGCCAGCGACGCCCACCGACCCACCGGCGCCCACCGACGCGCCCACCCAACCAGCGACGCCGCACCCAGCGGCCGCGGAAACACGGGACGAACCAGACGAGACCACCGTCCCGCCGATGGCGACCGACCCCACGACAATGCGGGGGCCGGCGCGGGCCCAGCCCACGGGCGCGCAGGCCCCGGCGGCGAGCCCCCGCCGCACGCCGACCCTTCGGGGGACCCTGGAAGTCAACGCGATCCCGTGGGCGCACGTCTTCGTCGACGGTCGTTCGGCCGGCGAGACCCCGCTCCTCGGGCTGCGTCTGGACGCCGGCGTGCACGCGATCCGACTCGTCAACGAACCCCTGGGGGCAAGCCGCGAGCTGCGCGTCGAGATCCGGCCCGGCGAGGCCTCCCGGGTGGTCGTGCAACTGGAGCCGCCGTGACCGGACGATTCGGCGCCCTTGTGTGACAACACCGCGCAGCGATGTACGCTTTGGGGACACTCCGCCGGAGCGAACCCCAGCCGTCCCTTGCCACAGGCAATGGTGCGGTTGTTGCTCGGCCCTGTACGAACGCATGACCCACCGCGCAGGCAACGCAACGAGGCTCCCTCGGCCGGTCCGCGGCTGGATCCTCGGACTGAGCCTGCTCGTCGGCTGCTGGGACGCGCCAGGGCAGCACGTTGGCAACCAGGACTGCGTCGCCTGCCATCGGAGCGACTACGAAGCGACGACGGACCCACCCCACGTGCCGGCCTTCCCCGAGACCTGCGGCGACTGCCACTCCACCGACGCCTGGGTGCCGGCCGTCGGCGGACACCCCGAGGCGAGCTTCCCCATCGCCATGGGACCCCACGGCGGCATCGCCTGCGCCGACTGCCACGACTTCAGCCGCGCCCCCAACGGCCCGGAGAACACGACCTGCGTCGGCTGCCACAGCGGCGAGCACATGCGCGAGACCATGGACGCCCTGCACACCTCGCGAGCCGTGGCGGGCTACCCGACCGGCCCCCAAGAACCGAACTTCTGTCTCGTCTGCCACCCGGACGGCACCGCCAGCCAGGCCACCCACCCCGAACCCTCGTTCCCCATCGCGACCGGCGCCCATCTCGGAGTGGCATGCAACGACTGTCACCTCGCCACCCGGGGCCCCAACGGGCCGGGCAACACCGACTGCGTGAACTGCCACAGCGGCGACCACCTCCGAGAGGTCATCGATCCCCTGCACGCCGGCGCCGCGGGCTACCCCACCGGGCCTGCCGAACCGAACTTCTGCCTCACCTGCCACCCGGACGGCACCGCCGACTCCGTCCAGCACCCCGAGGCCGCGTTCCCCATCACCCGTGGACCGCACGAGCGCTACCGGCACGATTGCGCCGGCTGCCACAACCCGGCGCTGGGCTCGAACATCGGCGGTATGAACGCCGACTGCGTGGGCTGCCACGACGGCAAGCACACCCGCACGCGGATGGACCGCAAGCACCGCGAGGTGCGCGGCTATCCGCGCGGGGACGCGCCGCCGAACTTCTGCCTCGACTGTCACCCCCGCGGCCGCGAGTAAGGACCGGAACGGAAACCACCGGGCGTCGTCTCCGGCGAACGGCGCCAGGCCTGCGCTGGTCAGCCCCCAGTACATGAAGGCCTCCGACAGAAATCGGAGAGCCAAGGAATCGTGACATTGCGTCACACTTCCTGTACGTGGGGGGGACAGCCACCCGCTCGCGACCGCCGCGGGATCGGGCCCTATGGCGGCTTCTTTCTTGCTAGGCCCACGGTGCCAACCTTCGAGAAAGCGCATAGCGAATGCTTGGCTCCACCGAACCATCCGAGATCGCTCCAGCAGTCGGCCGCCTATGGGCCCTTGGGCTATGCCTGCTCGTCGGCTGCTGGGAGCCGCCCGGTCAGCACCTTGGCAGCCAGGACTGCGTCGCCTGCCATCGGAGCGACTACGAAGCGACGACGGACCCACCCCACGTGCCGGCCTTCCCCGAGACCTGCGGCGACTGCCACTCCACCGACGCCTGGGTGCCGGC
>JALVDI010000508.1 GCA_027009115.1 Polyangiaceae bacterium
GACCCAGAGCTGGAGTCCGCCCGGGTTGCCGAGGTCCGTGCGAATGCGGCCGACATAAACGGGGTCGGTCCCGGCGGCGTCCAGAGGCGTCGGATAGTGACCCGCGGCGAAGTCGTCGACCACCTTCACACCGGGGGCGGCGTGCAGGAGCGCCCGCGCCTCCTCGGGGCCGATCGGACGCCGCGTCTCGATCGCGATCGCTTCGGCGTGCCCGGTGACGACCGGCACGCGCACAGCCGTCGGCGAGACGCGGAGGGCCGGCTCACCCAAGATCTTGCGCGTCTCGGAGATCATCTTCAGCTCTTCTTCCTGGTAGCCGCTCTTCGGGTCGCGGTTCCAGTGCATCAGCACGTTGCCTGCGAGCTGACCCTCGAGCCGCTCGTCCGGCGCCGGGGTGCCCTCTTCGACGAGAGTGCGCCGCTGCTTCTCGAATGCACGTACCGCCTGGGCGCCTTTGCCGCTGATGGCCTGGTAGGTCGCGACGACCACCCGCGTGAGCGTCGCGGCGCGGTGGATGGGGGCCAGCGCGACCACCATCTGGATCGTCGAGCAGTTGGGGTTGGCGACGATGCCCTTCGGACGGTGCGCGGCCGCCGCGAGGTTCACCTCCGGCACCACCAGCGGGACCTCGTCGTCTTGGCGCCACGCGGAGCTGTTGTCGACGACGAGCGCACCCTGGCCTGCGGCGACGGGGGCCCACTCCCGGGCGACGCCGCTGCCGGCGGAGAAGAGCGCGAGGTCCACGCCCTCGAACACGTCCGGCGCGAGGGCGCGGACGGCATGCTCGGCGCCCCCGAAACGCACTGTGCGACCTGCGGAGCGGGGCGAGGCGACGGCGACGAGCTCCCCCACGGGGAAGCGCCGCTCCTCGAGCACGCGGAGCATCTCCTGGCCGACCATTCCGGTCGCACCCACCACGGCCACACGCATCGCCATCCGGCCGGTATGACGGGGGGGCGCGTAGGTTTCAACCCTCGCGGGTCGGGTACGAGGGCCGGCTGGCCCGCGGAGGCCCGGCGCGTCATGCCAAGGGATGGAAGAGGCCGCATGCATCGACGAACGCTCCTCGCTCTCGCGCTCCTGAGCGTCACGCTCCGCGTCGTGGCGCAGCAAGACGCCCCACCGGTCGTGGCGCCGTCTCCGGCTCAGGCTGCGGCGACCACCGAGGGCTCGCCGCCCGCGTCGAGCGAGCCCGACGCCCGGGCCGAGCTCGCGTCCCTCGCGACGCCCGGTGGCCTGACCGCGGCGGACGCCGCCTCTCGGGCCGTCGCGAGCGCACCCTCCATGGAGCGTGCGCGCCTTGCGGTTCGTGCCGCCGAGGCTGGAGCCCGCCAGGCGTGGCAGGGCTTCTTTCCGCAGCTCGAGGTCAGCGCTCGCTACACCCGCCTCAGTCGCATCACTCAGCCTTCCTTCGGCGGCGTCGGCTTCGACGACGAGCAGCTCGCCATGGCTCGGGCCGCCGTTGCGGGCGTCGACGATCCGGAGGCGCGGGCGCTCTGGGGGAGCCTGCTCGATGTCTTCGGCAGCAGCAGCTCGTTCAGCTTCCCGGTGTTGCTCAACCAGTACGCCCTGCGCGCCTCGGCCACGCTGCCCGTGTCCGACTACCTGCTGACGGTGTTGCCCGCCTATCGGGCCGCGAACCTCGCTGCGGAGGCCCAGAGGCTGCAGGTCGCGGTGGAGGAGCGGACGATCGCTCTGCGTGCTCGGGAGGCGTTCTACGAGCTCGCCCGCGCGCGGGGGGGCCTCGGCGTGGCTGAGAAGGCGCTGGAGCAGGTGCGCGCGCATCGGGTGCGGGTGGAGGCGCTGGTCGAGGCTGGGGCGGCGGCGCGCGTCGAGCTGCTCCGGGTTCGAGCCCAAGAAGCTCGAGCTCGGGTGGCGGTGGCTCAGGCAAGGGGCGGCGTCGCGATCGCCGAGCGCGCGCTGCGGCTGCTGATGCACGCGCCGTCGGACGAGCCGATCGTCCTCGGCGAGGACTTCTCCACCGGTCCCGCGCCGCTCGCCGGGAGCCTCGAGGAGCTCACCGCCCGAGGCCTGCGTGACCGTCCCGAGCTCGCCGCCATGGAGCGGATGGTCGAGGCGCGCGAGCGGAGCATCCAGGCGGAGCTCGGCCGCCAGTATCCGCAGCTCTTGCTTCAGGCCAACTACGATCTGGCGAACCCGAACAATCGGATCATCCCCCAGCAGCAGGAGTTTCGGGGGACCTGGGACGTGTCGGTGCTGCTGCGCTTTTCGCCCAACGAGATGGGGGCGGCCCGGCAGCGCGCCGAGCAGGCCCGCGCGGCGCTGCTCGAGGTACGCGCGCAGATGGAGAGCGTGCGCGACGCGGTGCGCCTGGAGGTCGCCCGGGCCTACGAAGAGCTGCAGGCGGCTCGGCTCGCGTTGCAGGCCGCCGAGGTGGGCCTGAGCGCCGCCCAGGAGAGCTACCGAGTCCGCTTCAGCGAGCTGGAGGCGGGCGCGGCCGTCTCGAGCGACCTCGTCGATGCCGAGGCGGAGCTCACCCAGGCACGACTGCAGTTGCTGAACGCCGCCATTGGCGTGCGGCTGGCCCGCGCTCGGCTCGGGCAGGCGATCGGTGAGTGACGGGACCATGTCGCGCCGGACCGTCTTGGTTGCGGCGGGCGTGATCACCCGGCCGGGGCGCCCGGAGGTCTTGCTCACCCGGCGCCTGCCGGGCGCGCACCTCGGGGGGAAGTGGGAGTTTCCCGGGGGGAAGGTCGAGGACGGGGAGGACCCGCGGCAGACCGTGGCCCGCGAGTGCGCCGAGGAGTGCGGCATCGAGGTCTCCGTGGGGGACATCTTCGAGGTGAGCTTCCACGCCTACGCTGCGAAGAACGTGTTGCTGCTGTTCTACGAGGGGCTGCTCAGCGGAGGCGAGGTCCGTCACCTCGGCGTGGCGGATCACGCCTGGGTGACGCCCGACGAGATCGGTGCCTACGACCTGCCGCCGGCGGACCGCCCCGTCGTCGCGAAGCTGCTCGCGCGACGGTCGGGTTCCGCCGTGCGATGAGCGTTCGAGACGGCCCAGCCGGAGCTTGTCTCGGTAGGTGTCCGGTGAGAAGCTCGCGAGTGATGCGAAGCTGTCCCGAATGTCGTGTGCCGATGAACGTCGAGCAGGTGCTCGGTACGCCTATCGACTTCTGTCCCAAGTGTGCCGGGGTGTTCCTCGACGCGGGGGAAGGCAAGCTGATCAACCTCGACGTGGATTTTTTCTTTGGCTTCGCGGCGCGGCCTTCGGGGCCGTCCGCGCGGCGCTGTCCGGACCATGGCGAGGCGATGACCCTCTTCGTCGCGGACACGCCCAACGGTCCCTTGACGGTCGATCGCGCAGGCTGCTGCGGAGGGGTGTTCCTCGACGCGGGCGAAGCCAACATGATGGCAAGTGTCGGCCCAGCGCGTCTGGAGGCGGAGACCAACGGGAAGGTCTGTCCCGCCTGCGACAGGCGGCTCACGCGCGAGGTGCTCCACGACTTCGAGGTCGATGCTTGCTCAGGATGTGGGCACATCTTCTTCGATCCTGGCGAAGCGGAGCGTTCGGATATCGATACGCGGGCGCTCTTTGGCGCCGGGGAGTGGGCCGCGACGAGGGTTGGGGAGGCGGGCCCGTGCCCTGGCTGTAGGGAGCCGATGGCGCGATACGAGGCCGCGCTCTTCGAGGGATCGGTGGGAGTCTTCTACTCCATCGAGTGCGGTGGCGTGTGGGTTCAGCGGGACGCCCTGCCGCGGCTGCGTCACGCGTCCCGTCTTGCTGTCAACAGGCGCGCCGACCATCAGTTCGCCACCGGCCAGCAGGTCGAGCCCAGCGCCGCGCAACGAACGCCGGAGGCTTTGCGCGCGAGCGAAGATGGGCTGCGGCAGCATCAAATGGCCCTGCAGCAGCACGTCGTGCTCAAGTCGATCGCGGCTCTGCGGCGGCGAAGGCGACGGGGACACTATCTCGGGTGAGGATTGGACCTTGGTGGACCGCGACGACCTCCGGGTAGGGGAGGCTTGACAGGTCGCGAGCGGGGCGCTAGCAAGTCAGCCCCTTCGCGGGGTTGCTCTTTCGGGGATCGTCTAACGGCAGGACTCCAGATTCTGGTTCTGGCTATCTAGGTTCGAATCCTAGTCCCCGAGCCGCTGCTCGAGCCTTCTGGAGCTCGACAAGGCCCCATCGTCTAGTGGTTAGGACATCGGCCTCTCACGCCGGTAACAGGGGTTCGAATCCCCTTGGGGTCACCACGGGCCGCTCTCTTCGGGGGCGGCCTTTCTTCATCCGTCGGCGCGCCTTTTTGGGGGTGGCCCGCGTTCAGGGCAGCCGAGGGCTGTGCGCTTCGGGCTGGCGTTGTGTCGACCGAAGCGTCCGAGCTAGGATCCGAGCATGGGGAGGTCGAAAATGGCTCAGCGCCTTTCACTGCTCGTCGTGCCGGCGCTCGCCTGCGCGGCCTCAGCCACCTCGACGACCGACAGCGGAGGCGGCCACCTCGACGGAGCCATGCTCCCGGATGGCAGCCGAGACGGGAGCTCGCGGCCCGAGGACGGGGACGCAGGCCCGACCTTCGAGCCTCTCCCGGATCGGGATGGAGACGGCGTGTCTGACGCGGTCGAGGAAGCCGCGGGTACCGACCCGGATGACCCTGAGGACGATCCTCTCTCGCGCGGGGACTTCGTCTTCGTGGTGCCGTACGGGGCCCCTCCGGAGCCGTCCGAGGACACCCTCGTCTTCGAGCCCCGCATCCGCAAGGCGGACGTGTTCTTCGTCATCGACACGAGTTGGTCCATGGGCGGCATCATCAACGGCGTTCGGGACAACTTGCGCTCGACGATTGTCCCGACGCTCGCCGAGCGCATCGAGGACATCCAGTTCGGGGTCGGACAATTCGATCGCGGCCCGAGTCAAGGTCCAGGCACGGGCCTCGCGCCCAACTGCGCCGCCATCGGCTCGGAGCAGTCTTCTACTGCCGACATCGACGCCGTCAGCGATGCCCTCGGCCGCCTGACGCCCAACTGCGGAACCGACGAGCCCTACGCCCAGGCGGCGTGGTTGTGGGCCAGCGGCGACACCTCGATGTGGCCCCGGCTGCGACCGGCCGGCTGTGCCGACGGAGAGGTGGGCTACGGCTGCGGGCGGCCCGATGCGGTACCCATCGTGGTGCTCATTGGCGACGAACATTTCTGCGAAAGTTACCGGCAGGAAGCTCGCTCGGGGTGGACGCCGAGCGTCGACGAGATCATCGATGCGCACCGCAGCGTCGGTAGCCGGCTGCTTACTTTCGGGCGCACCGTGTCACGGACGCGTTCAGACAGAAGAGTCAGCTCTGCGTGTCGCGACCAGGGTTGGAGCGCGGATGTCTACGAGCGCATCGCGACCGCGACAGGCGCCGTCGACGCGGACGGAACCCCGCTCGTGTTTGAGGACGCCACGGGCTCCACGGTCGCCGACCGCATCGTCGAAGGCATCGTGCGCCTGGCCGAAGGCGGTTCCTTTCGGTTGTCGGGCCGCATCCGCGACGCTGACGCGAGCGACGCCGTGGATGTCACAGCCTTCGTTGAGCGGATCGTGCCCAACACCGCTGGTGGCGTCGCGGACCGTCGAGAGCCGAGCCGCGTCTGCGTGGGAGGGCTCACCACCGAAGACGCGGATGGCGACGGCTTTGACGACCACTTCGTGGGTGTCCCGGGCGGAACGCCGGTCTGCTTCGACATCTACCCGGCCATGAACACGATTGTCGAGGCCGCGGATGCGCCGCAGGTGTTCGAGGGGCTTATCGACGTGCTCGCCGACGACCGATCGGTCTTCGACACGCGGACGGTGTACTTCGTCGTGCCCGCCCATACGTCGGGCCCCGTCCTGCTCTGAGGGCACGAGCCGTGAGTGCCCGCGCGGGGAGCTCCCCGAACGAGGACTGGATCACGCCTGCGGGGCCGCGGCAGAGTGTCCTCATGCGGTGGCTGCTGCTGGTTTCGGTCTTGGGTGCTTGCGAGCGCCCGAACCTCGTCCTCGAGGTTGAACACCCGCACGGTTTGGCTCCCGGTCATCGGGTGCGTGTGGGCGAGGCAGTCGTCGGAGAGATCAAGCGCGTCGATCGTAGGGTCGCGCCAGTGAGGATCGAGGCCTTCGTCGAGGACCCGTCGAGGCTCGGGCTGCGCGCCGACGCCTGCGCCCGCCCCACCGACGGGGCCGTGGTCCTTCAGCGGGGTAGAGCGAGCGAGCCCTTCGCCGGTTCGGTGGTGCCCGCCTGCGATCTCGGGGGCCGCGCGGTGCAGGAGGCCTTCGGTCGGCTGCGCGACGTGCTCCAGCGGTCGAAGGAGCGCGGCGTCGATCTGAGCGGGCAGCTGGAGCGGCTCGAACGGGCGGGGATCGGCGTGGAGCGATAGGACGTGCGCCTGCGCCAACGCTTCTTCCGTCGCGACGCGGTCACCGTAGCGCGCGAGCTGCTCGGCAAGGAACTGCGCTCTGGTGCGGTGCGCCTGCGCATCACCGAGGTGGAGGCGTACCGCGCCGACGACAGCGCCTGCCATGCCTACCACGGCCGCACGCCACGCACGTCCGTGATGTTCGGCCCGCCGGGGCGTGCGTACGTTTATCTCTGCTACGGTCTGCACCACATGCTGAACGTGGTCACGGGGCCGGTCGGCGAAGCCTCGGCGGTGCTCATCCGGGCCTGCGAGCCCGTCGCCGGACTGGACATCGTTCGCGAGCGCCGTGGCGGGAAGGGCGGCAAGGGGCCAGCGCTCCTGACGGGCCCGGGCAAGGTCGCGCAGGCCCTCGGCGTCGACCGGAGCTGGTGCGGGCATCGCCTCTACGCTGCGGGCGGGCTCGAGCTCCACGCCGGCCGCGCGCCCTCCTCGGTGTTGGTTGGTCCCAGGATCGGCATCGACTACGCGTCGCCCGAGCACCGGGAGCTCCCGTGGCGTTTCGCTGCCGGCGACTCGCCCTGGGTGAGCCACAGGCGCGCGCTGGAGTGCGAGGGGGCGTGACCATGGAACCGGGAACACGGTCGGAGGCGGGGAGGGCTCCTAGCTCGTCGCCGCTTGCACGCTGCTCGCGTCCCAGGCCTGTTTGATCGCCTTGAAGACCTCGATCGCTTCCGGCGAGAGGTTCAGAGCGCCGGCTCCGACGAGGCGCTCGTGGACCTTCTTGGGATCGCGGTCCCAGCCGTCCGGCAGGTCGAGGCGCACGTTGAGGGGGACGCCGCCGAGCAGTCCTTGTTCTTCCAGGGCCCAGACCGCTTCGGCGGCCAGGAACTGGCCGGCGACCTTTCGGACCGAAGGGTCCAGGTGCGCCGCGAGCGGAAAGACGTCGTAGAGCCCGACGGTGTCGTCGGCCAACGACAGGGCCTTGCGCAGTGCACCGAAGGCCGCCGGGGACACGGGCAACTCCACGAGATCCATGCCGGCGATCGGCTGGCCGGCGCAGGCACCGATCGCGCGCTCCATGGCGTCCCCATGGCTCTGGGTCATGCGCGCGGGCCTCGCGCCGGAATCCAGGAGCGCGGTGACGACGAGGAAGGGTTGCGGGCTCGGCTCGTTCATGGCGCGCGGAGTATAGAGCGGTCGGCTGCTCCGTGGTACGACTTCCGGCCCCCATGGACGTCACCTTAGTCAACCGATCCGTCTACGACCTCCCGTCCAAGCAACGAGTCGGCTGCATCGTCTACGACGGCGCGGCCGACATGCAGCTCTGGCCGGGCCCTGGCCCCGACACCGAACTGCTCGCTCACTACGGCGACGACCTCCAGCGCATGCTCGACGCCGAGGTCCGTCAGATCGAGGGGCGGGCGCTGCGGGTGCCTCAGGTCGTACGGGTTCACCCGGGGCGACTGCACTGCAACTTCCTCGCCTGGGTGGCCACGCGGCCGCCGCAGCCGGGCACGAGCCCCGCGCCCGCTCCGAAGGCCGAGCTGCTGCGTGAGGCGGTGGTCGCGGCGCTGGAGTTCGCCGCCAAGCGCAGCGTCATGCGCGTGGCGTTTCCGGCGCTCGGTGAAGGACCGGGCGCACTGCCGCGAGACGAGCGCCTGGTCCTCGTCGTCAAGGCCGCCCACGCCTACCACGAGCAGTGCATCCGCGACGGTCGCGCGCCCGTCGTCGAAGAGGTCCTCGTGTGCGAGGCGAGCGGTCCCATCTTTCGCAAGGCGCGGGACAAGGTGCGCGGTCTGGCCAAGGCGGCGATGCCCGAGCAACCCAAGGCCGAGCGGCCGGCGCGCCGGCGGAGCGGAGGCGGGGCGTCGTCGAAGGCGAAGAAGTCCGCGGGCGCGAAGTCGCGGGCGGCGCCTCGCCTCACGGCGGAG
>JALVDI010000509.1 GCA_027009115.1 Polyangiaceae bacterium
GCGCGAGAGGAACACCCGCTCGTGGCCCTCGCTGTCCCCCTGCGCCAGCCGCACGCCCCCCGACCAGTCCTCCCAGTACAGCTCGTCGTCGCCCAAGAGCGCGTAGCCGGGACCCGCCCGCACCGGCGCCCCCGCCCCGCCGACCATCCGCCGCTCCTCGCCGTCCAGGAACAAGTAGTAGTCGCCCGGCGTCATCACCGCCACCACCCAGCGCGGTGAGAGCAGGAGCGCCGACGCGCCGTTGCTCCCCACGATGTCCCGCTCGTCCAGGACGTGCAGCGGCTCGGTGACCCGACCGATCTCCGCCAGCGGCGCCCGGTAGATGTACTCGCGCCCAGGCCAACCGTTGCCGAATACTTCGATGACGAACGCGACGTCGCCCGCACCGTAGGCAGCCGTAGTCACCCTGCAAACACCCGGATCAGCACCGGGGGGACTTCGCCAGGCCGCAATGGCGGGCCCGTCGGTCGGGCTGAGGACGAAGGTCTCCCGTCCGCCCCGCATGCCCTGGATGCTCTGGAAGTAACCCCGCTCACCGACGTACCAGGCGATGCGCGGGTCGTGCGCCCGCAAGAGCCCCGGCGGCGGCGGCGCCAGGTACGCGCAGCCCGGACCGCAGCTCGGCTCCGTCCGCCACTCGGGCGTAAAGACCCGCTCGGGGTGCTCCGCCCGCTCGATGAGGCACCCCTCCGGCAGCCCCGGCATCGGCACCCAGCCCGGGTCCATGGGGCCCCCGTCGCCGGCCCCGCCGTCGCGACGGCCGCTATCACGCCCGCCGCTGTCGCGCACACCGCTGTCGCGCACACCGGCGTCGCGCACACCGCTGTCGCGCACGCGGGCGTCCCGCCGGCCACTGTCGCGCACGCGGCCGCTGTCCGATGCCCCGTCCCGCGGCCCTGCGTCGCCGCCCGAGTGCGCCGTCCCGCACGCGAGCAGCCCGAGCAGACCCCACGCAGCCACCCAGCGCCCCCCTCGTGACACCCCGCCCATCAGAAGCACGCCTCCAGGACGCCCCCGCCGAAGAACGGGCCCCACAGCGCCTCGCTGGCGTAGCCCAGCACCCGCTCGCGCCGCCCGCGGCGCACCACCAGCGAGACGCCGCGCGCGTCAGCCCGCACCTGAGGCGTGACCAGGGCGCCCGGGCCGAAAGCGAAGCCGTCGAGCCGCACCGCCCGTCGGCCCAGCTCGAGGCGCACCACCAGGTGCCAGCCGCCCCGCTCTCGGGAGGCCACCACGAAGAGCCGGCCAGCCGGATCGGCGGCCAGGGCGAAGCGGGTGTTGCGGCTCAGCCGCGGCCAGCGGCCCAGCTCCACCGCCTCGCCGCCGAAGGGGCCGGTGGCGACCAGGCGCACCACGGGCCGCGTGCGCACCCGCGGCGGCCGGCGGTGGCCCCGGCGACGGCGAGGCGGGCGGAGGGGCAAGGGCTCCTCGACCACGTCGAGCCAGAGCAGGCGGTTGCTCGCCGCATCGTAGGTGCTGGCCAGCACCTCGCCCGGCGCCACGCCGAAGAGCGGGAGCTGGCGCGCCTGGAAGCTCTCGGTGTCGAAGGCCCAAAGCTCACCGAGCGGCCGTCCCGAGTCGTCCTGCCCGCCCACGCGGTAGAGCGTGTGCAGCCGGCTCGACAGAGCCAGGCCGGCGCCCACCGAAGGAGGCGCCAGGGATGCCGGGACCGCGCCGGCCACGCGCAGCAGGGGATCCTGGCAGCCGTTCGGGTTGTCGCAGGGGTCCGGCGGAGCCTGCTCGGCGAAGCCCGTGGGGGTCTCGACCAGCACCTTCCGCAGGCTCGCCCCGTCGCTCGAGAGGGCCGCGTAGCGCGGGCCCTGCGGGGGCAGCCAGGAATCGCTCTCGGCGGCGGCGACCCAGGTGCCCTCGACCTCGAGCAGCGGGCCGGGGTCAGGGCCAAAGCCGGGAGCCGCCGGCAGCTCGTCGAAGGGTAGGACGATCGCCGGGGGTAGGGGCTCCAGGCGGCAACGCCCACGCCGGAAGCGGCCCGGCAGACCGAGGAAGGGCCGAGGAAAGCTACCCGCGCAGAAGGGGCAGAAGGCCGGGCGCCCCACGTAGGGCCCCAGGAACTG
>JALVDI010000510.1 GCA_027009115.1 Polyangiaceae bacterium
CGGGCCGTGAGGCCGCTCCGAACGAGTATGGTGGGCGAGCGCACGAGCACAGGAGGTTGCGATGGAGTCGCGAGAGCCAGTGAGAGTTGCCGAGTGGGGGTCCCTCGTGGATCGTATGCCAGCGTATGCCTGCGTCGAGGACGTGGACCTGGTCGTCATCCGCTACGACGACCAGGTCTCGGTGCTCTACGGTCGCTGTCTGCACCGTGGGGCGCTGATGGCCGACGGCTATGTGCGGGGGCCCAATCTCATCTGCGGGCTTCACCAGTGGGACTACCGACTCGACACCGGCGTCAGCGAGTACGACAACGCCGAGGCGCTGCGGAAGTTCACAGCATGGCGCGAGGACGGCGGCGTGTGGGTCGACGCCGCGGAGATCCGCCGCTGGGCGCAGGATCATCCGCAGCCCTACGATCGCAAGGTCTATCTCGGCCTCTACCAGGACCCGCACGGCACCCCCGAAGAACCGTACACGAAATCCATCCACGCGCTGGCGCGCCACGGGCTGGAGCGAACGGGGCACCACGGCCCCGTGAGCGCCATGGGCGTGCCCCTGACGGATCTTCCGCGCTGGTGCGACCTCCAAGTCCTGACAGCACAGCTCTGGCGCCCGCCCTTGCTCGATGAGGTGGCGGTAGGGACCGAGGTCGTGATCGGTCCATGCGCGCGTCGGCCGCTGCTGCTGGAGATCCCGTTGCTCGTGAGCGACATGAGCTTCGGAGCGCTCAGCGAAGAGGCGAAGATCGCTCTGGCCCTGGGCGCCGAACAGGCCGGAACGGGGATCTGCTCGGGAGAAGGCGGGATGCTCCCCGAGGAACGCGCGGCCAACCACCGCTACCTCTACGAGCTGGGGAGCGGCCTCTTCGGTTGGGACCCGAGCATCGCCCAG
Source organism: Polyangiaceae bacterium (assembly GCA_027009115.1). Taxonomy (GTDB): domain Bacteria; phylum Myxococcota_A; class Polyangia; order Polyangiales; family Houyiibacteriaceae; genus JALVDI01. Next base: position 890 of record JALVDI010000510.1, read on the forward strand.
CGGATCCAGGCGTTCCACTTCAAAGCAGGCCAGGGAGCCAAGACGGGCACCGGCGGGCATCTCCCCGGCGAGAAAGTGCGGGGCAAGATCGCGCAGGTGCGCGGGCTGCCGCCAGGGACCCCGGCCATCAGCCCCGCGACCTTCACGGACCTGGTCGGCGTGGACGACTACCGGCACTTCGCCGACGAGGTCCGCGAGATCAGCGGCGGCATCCCCATCGGCTTCAAGATCAGCGCACAGCACATCGAGCGCGACATCGACTTCTGCCTCGCAGCCTCGGCGGACTACCTGATCCTCGACGGCCGGGGCGGCGGCACCGGGGCCGCCCCCGAGATCTTCAAGAACAACATCTCCGTGCCCACCATGGTCGCGCTGGCTCGCGCACGCCGTCACCTCGACCACCGCGGCGCCCGCGACGTCACGCTCATCATCACCGGTGGCCTGCGCACCGAGAGCGACTTCGTGAAGGCCCTCGCCCTCGGCGCGGACGCCGTGGCGGTCGCCAACTCGGCGATCCAGGCGATTGGCTGCCTCGCCATGCGCGCCTGCCACACCAACAACTGCCCGGTCGGAATCGCGACGCAGAAGGAGCACCTGCGCGCCCGCCTCGACGTGCAGCGCTCGGCGGACCAGCTGACCCGCTGGTTCGACTCCACCGTCGAGCTTATGCAGGTTCTGGCGCGGGCCTGCGGCCACGATCACCTTGCCGACTTCTGCGCCGACGACCTGACGACCTGGAAGCGCGAGGTCGCAGCCTTGACCGGGGTGCGCTACGCGGGGGTGACCCCGCTTTGAATCGGAGTTGTCACTCGTCGGTCGCGGTCCAGCCATCGCGCACTCGGCCCGGCGGGGAAGGCGTGGCACCGGGTTCGCTTGCTCGGCCCGACGCTTCCGGCATCCTACGATGCATGGTGCACCAGCTCCGCGGAACCGTTCGTCGCTTCTTCTTCCTCGACGGCAAGTGGATGCTCGTGCTCGAGGATGGGTACTCCGGCGGTGTCGAACCCGGCGAACAAGTACGCGTCAACCTGCCCTCGGGAGCGATCGTCATCCGCGTCGAGAACGTGGCGTGGGGGAGCGCGTTCGATGCCCAGAGCCCGCCGCTGACGCTCATCACCGATGCGCCGCCCGACATCGAGTTCGTGCCGGGAGCCGAAGTGGTGGGTGTTTGAGCGGACCCAA
>JALVDI010000511.1 GCA_027009115.1 Polyangiaceae bacterium
CCCATCCCCAGCCCACCCTGGGGCCCCGAGCCGATAGCGCACGCCCTCGTGCTCGCCGCTCACACCGAGGCCCGGCTCCTCGCGCACCGCGAGCCCGACGGCCGGCGCGATCCCCCGCGCCTCGAGGGCCTCGGCCACGGCGCGGCTCTTGGGGTGCCCGCTCGCTTCCGCGAGGGCCGCGAGCACCGCGGCCGCGTCACCGAGCGCCTCCAGCTCGTCTCCTCGCGGCTCCCAGCGAAGGCGACCGGTCGTGAGGGTCCCGGTCTTGTCGAAGACCACCCTGCTCACCAGGCGCGCCCGGTCGAGGAAGTCTTCGCTGCGCACGAACAAGCCCCTCCGTCGGAGCTGGGCGTGCGCCAACTCGTAAGCGAGGGGCGTCGCGATGCCGAAGGCACAGGGACAGGTCACCACCAGCACCGCCGTCGCAACCTCCAGCGCCATCGCGGGGCTGCCGAGCCACCACCACACGCCGAAACCGCCCGCGGCGGCCAGCAGCACGAGCACGACCCAGGTCGTCGCGATCCGCCGCCACCACCCGGCCCCCGCGGACGATGCACGGCGGGTGGAGCGCAGCAGCCTGGCGACCGTCGAGGCCTGGAAGGGCTCGGCGGCCACGACGGGCAGGGCCACCGCCCCAACGTAGAACGCGCCGGCGGGGACCCTGTCCCCGCGAGCGAAGGCGCGGGGCTCGCTCTCGCCGTCGATCCAGTCGAGGGAGAACGCGCCGCCCCGTTCCTCGAGGGTCACGTCGACCGGGACGAGGTCCCCGCGGCCCAGGGACAGGACGTCGCCCGGCCGCACATCCACGCAGCGGATCAGGCGGGGGCGACCTCCCTCGACGCGGCGGGTAAGCAGCCCGTGGACGCCGCGGTCCTCGAGGAGCCGCCGGCGGTTCTCGTGGAGCACGCGCTCGCGGAGCCAGCGCCCGAGGAGCATCAGCGCGATGAAGACCGTGACCGTGTCGGCGTAACGCGCCTCGCCCCGCGCGAAGAAGGCCCAGCTCGCGCCCGCGTAGGAGAGCAACACACCGAGGGCGATGGGAAGGTCGAGGTGCACCAGGCCCCGCCGCAACGCCTGCCACGCGGCTCGGATGAACACGCTGCCGCCGACCAAGACCGCGAGGGTCGCCGCCGCGAAGCTGAGCTGGTTGAGGGCATCGAAGACGGGCCCGGACTCGAGGCCGAAGTACGTCGCCGCGGCGTAGAACATGCCGTTGCCTGCCAGCGCTGCGCAGATGCCCACCCGAAGCAGCAAATCGTCGCCGCCGGAGGGGGCATCCTCACCGGCGGGGCCAAGGCGGTACCCGAGCGACTCGACGTCGTCGACGAAGCCCGGCAGGTCGAAGCCCTCCCCCAAGTCGAGGTGCGCGCGCCCCAGGCCCGGGTTGATCTCGATGCGACCGGACCCATGGCGCTCGAAGACCTGCTCGAGGAGCCAGACGCAGCCGGCGCAGTGCATGCCCTGGACGTCGAGCTCGCAACGCGGCGCACCCTGCAAGGCTTCGAGCCACGGCCGGCTCTCGTCGAGGCGCAGCTCACCGACGGGCACGCCGCGGCGGCCGCGCAGCTCATAGAAGCGCTGCAGCCCCCCGGCCTGCAGGACCTGATGGACGGCCCGGCAGCCGCGGCAGCAGAACCCCTCGGCGATCCAGCGTGCGTCGCCGTCGGCATCGTCGGGCAGAGGGAGCCCACAGTGGCGGCACTCGGTCAACGAAGCGACCTCCCTCGTTCGGCTCGCCGCGTCATGGCTGCCCCACGGGCGAGGCCGCAGCGTGGCACGCCGGCCGACCGCGGAGCCCACCGATGGGGCGAAGGGCGAGCACCAAGGCGCCGAGCGCGAGGGCGACGGCGAGCACTTTTCGCGGCGCCTCGCCGGCGTAGCGGAGGCGGACGGCGATCGCTCCGGCGCCGATGAGTCCGAGGCTGCTGCCGACCGCGAAGCTCGCCATCGCCATGGCCCCCGACAACGCGCCCCCCGTGCCCGCTGCGAGCATCAGGCCCGCGGCCAAGGCGCCGCAGGGCAGAAGGGTGGTCGCCAAACCCAGGAGCGGCGGCTGCCAGCGGGTGGGCTTCTTGCGGCGAAGCTGCACCAGCGCCGCCTGGGGCCGCCGGCTCCGCCACAACCGCCACGCGGCCAGCCCCAAGCCCGCAGCGAGGGACCAGCTCAGCAGCGCCTGGGCGATCGGTGCCCGGAGCCAGCCCACCGCCGCCGCGCCGAGCCACCCCACGAAGGCGCCGGCGCTCGCGTAGCCGGCCAAGCGGGCGAGGTGGTAGCTGACGGACGCCGCCCGGTCGCGGCAAGCGAACGCAGCGACGGGCCCACACATGCCCGCGCAGTGGGGGGCCGCGGCCACCCCCGCCGCCGCCGCCGCGATCGCGAGCCCGGCGCCCACGGCCCTTCAGCCTTCCTCTCGCAGCGCGCGCAGCACGTCGACGTAGCTCAAAATGCCCAGGAGCTCGCCCGTGCCCGGATCCACGACAGGCAGCGCGCCGACTTTGGCCTCCAAGAGGCGGTCGATGGCTTCGCCGAGGGACGACTCGGGGTCGATCGCTTCGACGTCGGGGACCATCACCTCCGAAACGGGCGTCTCGTAGCGTGCACGCAGCGCGTCCAGGGCCTCGGCGTCGGCGAGGCGCGGGGCGATGAGGCTGCGAAGATCGCGGTCGCTGAGCATGCCGACGAGAGCGCCCCCCTCCACCACCGGCAGGTGGCGGAAGCCGCGCTCGAGCATGATCTCGGCGGCGTCCCCAAGGGAAGCCTCCGGGCGGACGACGAGGGGGTTGTCGCTCATGGCGTCGCGGACGTGCATTGGGAAACCTCTGGGCAAAGGTCTGGGTCGTTTGAGCGCATGAGCAACCCCTGTGCCGCCTGCTCCGAGGGAGAGGCGACCCTCGGGTGCGCAGAAACTGCGCGAGCTCCGGCGCGCCTCTCGGCGCCGCGCAAAAAACGCGCCGAGCTCAACTCAGGTGCGCGGCGGCGATGGCCCGAATCCGCTCGATCATCGAGTGCAGGCCGTTGCTGCGACCGGGGCTCAGATGTTGGTCGAGCCCAAGGCGCCGCAGGATGGGCTGCATGTCCGTTCGCAGGATCTCCGCGGGCGTCTTGTCGCCCAGCGCCAGCAGCACGAGGGCAACCAGGCCCCGCACGATGTGGGCGTCGCTGTCCGCCAAGAAATGGAGGCGATCGCCCTCGCGCCGACCGACGAGCCAGACCTGCGAAAGACAGCCGCGGACCTTGTGCTCGGGGACCTTGAGCTCCTCCGGCATGGGTGGCAGCTCCCCGCCGAGCTCGATCAAGAAACGGTAGCGATCGGACCAATCGTCGAGGATCTCGAAGGACTCGTAGACATCGTCGAGCGTCGTAGCCACAGCACAGCCCCCTGTGGAGAGCGAGGGAGTGCTGTAGAGCATCGGGGCGCGGCTCGCCAGCCTCGGTCGCCGGCAGGCTCGCGCATCTGATATACGCCCCCTCATGGCCGAGACGATCTTCAGCAAGATTCTGCGAGGGGAGCTCCCCTGCCACAAGGTCTACGAGGACGACCTCGTGCTGGCCTTCCTCGATATCGCGCCGCTGAGCGCGGGCCACACCCTGGTGATCCCCAAGGAGCCGGCGCCGACCCTCGATGCCCTCTCGGACGAGTCCGCCGCGGCCATCGGTCGCGTGCTCCCTCGCCTCGCGCGAGCCGTCAAAGAAGTGACGGGCTGTCAACAATACAACGTGCTGCAGAACAACGGCCCGCTCGCGCACCAGGCGGTCTTCCACGTGCACTTCCACATCATCCCCAAGCCGAACGCCGACGAGGGCCTGCGGATCGGATGGCCCGCCGGCAAGCTCGACCACGAGACCGGTGCCGCCCTCGCCGAACGGCTTCGCGCCGCCCTCGACTGACCCAAGGAACGAGGACCCAGCCATGCACTCGACACCCCGACTCCCGATCCTGCTGCTGCTGAACCTCGCCCTCGCCTGCGGCGGCGCGCAGACAGCCGCTCCCGACCCCTGTGCGGCGGACCCCGGCCGCTGCACGAGCGACGCGCCACCGAACCCTTCGAGCCCCTGGGACGGAATGCGCGGTCAAGCCCTGCGCGACTACCTCCGCGAGGCGGCGTGGGCGAAGATCGGCGAGGTCCAGCCGGAGGTCACGCCCGACGCGCTCGCGCGCTGGCTGGACGACCCTTCCCAGGCGCCGGCCCTCGCCGGCCGCACCGTCGAGCGCCTGTTCGACTTGGCGATGGTGGCCCTCGCCGAAGACGACCCGGGTCGGGCCGAGAAGATCGTGCGGCTCATCCGCAGCGCGGCCCGCAACCGCAACTCGGCGTTCCGCGGCACGACCCTCCTGGCCGAAGCCGCCCGGCGCCAGGCGGAGGAAGACGCGGCGGAGACTGCCATCGCGGAGGTGTTCCGAGAGCTTCCACGGACGCGCTTCGGCTCGGCCACGGTGATCTTCCAGATCTTCCAGACGCCGGAGCAAGTCCAGGCGCGGCTCGCGCAGGTTCACCAGCAGCTCGTCTCCCTCGACACAGCGAGCGCCGCCCTTTTCTTCGAGCAGGTTCTCCCGCCGATCGTCGAGCACCGCGACCGCTTCCTCTCGGCGATCGCAGCCGTGCGCGCCGAGCACGAAGCGCAGCCGGAGCCGCCGCCCTACCGCTTCGGCACCGTGGACCTGAGCGGCGCGCGCGACGCCCAGCCCGTGCGCATCGCCGTCTGGGACGTGGGCACCAACCCCGAGCTCTTCGCCGACCAGCTCTTCGTGAACGAGGCCGAAGAGGTCAACGGGCGCGACGACGACGGCAACGGCCAGATCGACGACCGACACGGCCTCGTCCAAGACGTCGGGGAGGTGTCGAACATGGACCTGCTCTTCGACCCGGGCGAAGAGACACTGCGCCAGTACAAGCCTTTCTTGCGCGGCATCATGGACCTGCGCGCGGGCATGGCGTCGACGGAGGCAGCGCAGCAGGTTCTGGCGCTGATGCGCGGCGCGACGAGCCCCGAGGCCCTCGAAGAGCTGGAACGCAACCTCGACGCCGTCGGCGAGTGGGCCCACGGAACACACGTCGCGGGCCTGATGCTGCAGGGACTACCGCAGGCGCGGCTGGCCATCTTCCGCTCCGCATGGGCGGGTGAGTCGCGACTCTACCACCATCGAGGCCCCACGGACGAAGAGCTCGCGGCCGAGCGGGCCAACATCGACGCCATCGCCGAATTCATCCGCCGCCACCGCATCCGGGTGGTCAACGCGAGCCTCGGCTTCAGCGAGGAGTACGTCGCCGACCAGCTCCGCTACGAGCGCGATCGCTACCCCGACGACGAGGCCGTCCGCGCCCGGGCCGCGGCAATCCACGCACGACGAGCCGAGAACTGGGCCGCGATCTTCGACGCCTGCCCGGACACGCTCTTCGTCGTCGCCGCCGGCAACAGCAACCAGGACGTGGTGGAGTACGGCGTCGTGCCTGCGAGCCTCCAGCGCCCGAACGTGCTGGTGGTCGGCGCCGTCGACCGCTGGGGACAGTGGGCGACCTTCACGAACTCCAACCCGGAGCAGGTCCGCGTGTTCGACTTCGGCGTCGAGGTGCCCTCGGTAATTCCCGACGGCGAGACGGTGCCGCTCTCGGGCACGTCCATGGCCTCCCCCAACACGGCCAACCTCGCGGGCAAGATCCTCGCGGTCGACCCCTCGCTCACGCCCGCACAGATCATCGCCCTCATCGAGGAGACGGGCGACCCGATCGCCGAGCCCTTCGGCGGCGTCATCGCCAACGAGGAGCGCGCGCTGGAACGCCTCCGACGCCCCCAGGCCCCGGCGAACGGTGGCTCGACTCGGCGGCGACAGCGCGGCCGCTGAGCGCACCGGGTTGGCGTAGGCGGCGGATGGTTCGCATACTCACGCCATGCGGCGCCTGCTCCCTCTCGCCTTGCTCTTCGGCTGCTTCGAGTCGTACGAGGCCGCGCCGGGGCCCACTCCGGACGCCGCAACCCTCGAGATCCGCCTCGTCGCCGAAGAGGGCGCGCTGGGCGAGGCGACTGCGGCCCGAGCGCGGGTCGACGGTGAGGTGGCCGGCGAGACATCGCTGACGAGGGCGCCCGTCGACCTCGCGGTGGCGCGGGTCGAGACCTCCCTCGGCACCCACGACCTGGAGCTCGAGCTCGTAGGCGCGGACGGCGCCGTGACCCTCCGGCGCACGGCCTCGGTGCTCGTGCGCGGCGACCAGGCCTTCACCTTCACGCTGGAGAGCGCGTGCGCGTCCGTGCGCTGTGCCGCCGGCGAGCGCTGCCGCGATGGACGCTGCGAGCCTGAGTGTCCGGGTCCGGGGTGTCCGGAATGCGACTGCACGACCAGCGCGGACTGCCCGCCCTCCACCGGCTGCACGATCTCCGTCTGCCGCGATTGCGTGTGCGTCACCTTCGACGACGATGGCCTCTGCGACCCGCCGGCGCTCTGCTCGGAGGGGTCGTGCGTAGCCGACGACTGTGCCTGCATGGCCGATGGGGACTGCCCGGAGCTGCCCGAGGCGGGCTGCGGTCGCGCCGTCTGCCGCGAATGCGCGTGCACGGCGATCGCCGACGTGAGCCGCTGTGCGCCGGGCGAGGTCTGCGACCCGGAGACTTTCGCGTGCGTGAGCACGGCTCGGCTGAGAGTCGTGCTCCGCACCGACTACGCCGCCAGCGAGTTTCGCCGCGTGCGCACGCGCATCGATGGAGACCGTCCCATCGTCCACGTCCCCGAACCGGACGCGGATTACGTCGCCGGCGTGACTGTGGCGAGCGCCGAGGTCTCCTTCGGCGTGCATGAGGTCGTCCTCGAGCTCGTCGGCACCGGGCAGGCGCGCCGGCGACGGGTCGAGGTCCGCGAAGACACGGCCGTGTCGCTGCTGGTGCTGCGCCCGACGCCGTGACCTACCGGACCCGCTACGCGCCCTCGCCCACCGGCGCGATGCACCTCGGCCACGCGCGGACAGCGCTGGTGGCGTGGCTGCGGGCCCGATCGAAGGGTGGCCGCATCGTGATGCGCATCGAGGACCTGGATCCGCCGCGCGTGCGGCCGGGCAGCGAGGCGTCGATCCTCGCGGACCACGAGTGGCTCGGCCTCGACTGGGACGAGGGGCCCGTGCGCCAGAGCGAACGCTACGAGCGATACGAAGAGGCACTCGACGCACTGCGACGGCGTGGGCGGCTCTTCGACTGCACCTGCACCCGCCGCGAGCTCCAGGCCGCGGCCGCGTCGGCGCCTCACGGCGGGCAGCCGCGCTACCCGGGCACATGTCGGTCGGGCCCGAGGCACCCGGACCGGCCCGCCGCCGTACGCTTCCGCCTCGACGTGGGCCCGAGCTTCGTCGACGCCTTGCACGGGCACGTCGAGGGCGCGGGCGGCGACTTCATCGTGCGCCGCAGCGACGGACTGTGGGCCTACCAGCTCGCGGTGGTGGTCGACGACCACGAGATGGGCATCACCGAAGTCGTCCGCGGCGACGACCTGCTCGAAGCCACCTCGCTGCAGATCGCGCTCTACGAAGCCCTCGGCTGGGAGCCGCCGGCGTGGATGCACGTGCCGCTCGTGCTCGGCCCGGACGGCGCGCGGCTCGCCAAGCGGCACGGGGCCATCTCCATCGCCGCCTACCGCGAGGCGGGCTGGAGCCCTCCGCGGCTGCTCGGGCTGCTCGCCGAGTCCCTTGGGTTGCGATCGACGGCGGCGCCCGTCGAGCTCGGTGAGCTGCTATCCGACTTCGACGTGCGCACGATCCGACGCGAACCGGCGCGGCTTCCCCTTCCCTGGTGAGTCGGGCACCACCGTCCTTTTCCGCGACCTCCCCTGGCCCTCGCGTCCATTCGGAGACCCGACAACGCGCACCCATCGACCGTGAGGCCACGCTCTAGGGCACTGGAAAGTGCACCGAGGAACCCGGCCGGCGTGTCGCCGCACCCCAGCGCGCCATGACGATCCCCGGAACCGCCAGAACGAGACCGCTCGCGGCGGTCACGTAGCCGATTCGTCGCCGAGCTCGGTCGGGCTCTCCACCCTCCGCCATCACGAATCCAACGATCGTCGCGATCACACCGAAGAAAGCCATGACTCCACCGGTCACCGACATAGGGCGGCGGCCAGGATCGTAGCGATCCAGGTTGCGTCGAAACACCGTGGGGGCCGTCCCCACGTGCACCACCTCGGGGATGCTGCGATCCTCCAGCGAACCCTGCACCGGAAAGGCGAGGGCCACGTTGCCCAGGGGCAGATCCAACACACACGGAG
>JALVDI010000512.1 GCA_027009115.1 Polyangiaceae bacterium
GCTGCCTCCGGGTCGCGGACCGCGAGCGCCCTTCGGACGCGCTCGATCAGCGTGTCGTCGTCCTCCCCTTCGGCGAGCGCGCGGCACAGCGCCTGAAACGGCGAGGGGGCGTCGATGCGCGCGGTGGGCAGGAGTGAATCGAAGAGCCGCGCGACCTTCGCGCGGGCTTCGCCGAGGGTCGCTGCGAAGCCCTCGACATCGTCGAAGCCGAGGGATTGGGCCAGGGAGAGCGGTTCCCGCGGGAGCTCGTGGGTCTGGTAGCCCGCCGACATGTGGATGCGGTGTTCGACCCGCCGGAGCAGCGCCCAGGAGGTTTCCAGGTCTTCGGCCTCCTGGTGGGTCACCAGGCCCTGGGCTTCGAGCCGGCGCAGGGCCTCGATTGTCCCGGGGACCCGCAGCTCCGGATGCTGCCCGCCCCAGATCAACTGAAGCGTCTGGACGAAGAACTCCGCCTCGCGGATCCCACCGCGCCCGAGCTTGACGTTTCTTTCGTCGTCGACCTGAAGATCGTGCCGGGTTCGGCGCATCATCTCATGCATTGCCTCGGCCAGCGACGGATCGACGCTTCGACGGAAGACAAAGGGTTCGAGGGTTTTCAGGAGGCGAGCGCCGAACTCGAGATCTCCGGCGATGGGCCGGGCGCGGAGCAGCGCCGCGCGCTCCCACGTTCGGCCGAAACTCTCATAGTAGCGCTCGGCGCTCGCCAGCGAGTTGACCAGCGGGCCGCGGCTGCCTTCGGGCCGCAGGCGCAGGTCCACGCGGAAGACGAACCCATCTTCGGTGACTTCCCCCAGAGCCCGGGAAACGCGGCGCACGATCTGAGAGAAGAGCTCGTGGACCGACGTCTCGGAATCGCCTACACGCGCCTCGTCGGTCTCATAGAAGAAGAGGAGGTCGATATCGCTGCCAAAATTGAGCTCGCCTCCCCCGAGCTTGCCGACGCCGAGGGCGACGAGGGGGACAGGGCCAGCCTCCGAGCGTGCCACGCCAATCCGTGCTTCGAGGGTGCGCCGGCAGGCTCGGATGGCGGCGTCGCAGGCGGCCGCGGCCAGCGCGGCGAGCTCCGCGCTCGTCTGGTCGATGTCGGCAAAACGCAGCAGCTCGCGCAGGGCGATGCGTACGACGGCCCGGTGTCGGGTCCGGCGTAGGGTCCGCCAGAGCTCGGGGCCGTCCTCGAGGTTTCCGATGATCCGGAAGCTCGCGGCGAGGGCTCCTTCGTCGTCGGCGCGATCGAGGGGGCGCGCCAGGACTTCCGGGAGAATGAGGGGGTCGGCCACGACGAGGGGGAAAATCCCTGGTGCGTTGGCCTCGAGGATCCGCGCCAGCTCGAGAACCTCACCGGAGGCGGCCACTCCCGCGCTCCTCGCCGCGTCTCGATAGCGCCCGCCCATCGGGAGGATGATGGCGAAGGAAGGCGGGAGCTTCCAGGCCGCCGGCCGATGGGCTCCGCTGTCTCCCGCTCTTCGAGGCGTCCGGGGTCGGTTGACGGGGTGGGAGGCATGGATTATCCCAGGCCGACTTTTCGTGGGCCCAGGTCCAGCGGTCCCGAAAACGAGGTGATTTCGTGCTCCTTACTTTCTTCGAGCTCCTGACCTGGTGGCAGCCCGAGGCCGCCGCCGGAGGGGGAGGCGGTGCGGCCAGCTCGGGCACCGCCGGCCCCGCGGGTCCCGCGGGCATGTGCGGTCCTGGTGGGATGAACCTCGGCCTGCTGGCCGTGATGTTCGTCGTCTTCTATTTCCTCATCATCCGCCCGCAGGCGAAGCGCCAGCGTGAGACCGAAGAGATGCTGAAGGCTTTGCGCAAAGGCCAGGTCGTGCGTACCAGCGGCGGCATCCGCGGAGAGATCGTCGACCTCACCGACCGAGAGGTCACCTTGCGCGTCGCCGACAAGACCAAGATCAACGTGCTGCGATCCCACATCGCAGGCCCCGAGCCTTCCTCCAGCGAAGGCGAAAGCTGAGTACGGCAACCATGGATCGATCCTGGTACACGCGGTTCACCGTCGTCCTCGCCGCGACTGTCGCGGCGTGGTTGGCGCTGTGGCCAACGCTCGACCAAGCCGGATGGCTGAGCGCTCCCCAATTCGTCAAGGAGGCCTTTCCCGGGCGCATCAGCCCTGGTCTGGATATCCGTGGCGGCCTTCGCCTCATGTACGAGGTGGAGGTCGACGAGTACATCCGCGATCGGCGCGATCGCTATGCCGAGCAGATGGTGCGTGAGCTCGGTGTCCGTTTCGGCTTGTTGGAGGCGGACGAGGTGGACTCGGCGACGCGGGAGCAGCTCGCGGCCATCGGCGAGAAGGTCACCGTCCAGCGCGTTGGCGGACGCGGCATCCGCCTGCTCTTCAACAGCGAGGCGGACCGCGATCAGTTCGACACGGAGTGGCTCGCCGAGAAGTTTCCCGATCTGAGGATGACCCGAAGCGAGGGGCTCCGGATCGATCTGAGCATGCGGGAAGACCGCGTCGCCGAGCTCCAGCAGACGGCCGTTGATCAGGCCAAGCTCACCATCAGCAACCGCATCGACTCGATGGGTCTGGCGGAGGCCACGGTCATCGGTCGTGACACGGATCTCATCGTCGAGGTGCCCGGTGCCACCGACGAGCAGTTCGAGCGTATCCGCTCGATCATCCGGCGGACGGCCCGCCTCGAGTTCAAGATCCTGGACGAGGAGGGGACGGCTTTCCTGCGCGAGCTGCAGGACCTGCCCGAAGGCATCGAGGTGCGGAGCGAGTCGGCGCCCAACGGCGAGACCTCGCCCCCGGTGACCTCCTACTACCTCGTCTCCCGCGCACCGAAGTGCGAGGACGACGCCTCGGGTTGTCGGAGCGCGCGGCAGAAGCTCCAGGACTTCATCGAGACCCTCGACATCGATCCCGATCACCAGCTCGTCGTGTCGCCGCTTACCCGCCGAGATCTCGACGATCTCGGCTCCGATGAGGAGGCGTGGCGCACCTACTACGTGTACCGGAGCACCAACGTGACCGGTGAGGACGTGGACGACGCCTTCGTCAGCTTCGACCCCCAGGAGGGCAACCGCCCCGTCGTCTCCATCCAGTTCAACGCGGCAGGCGCTGTGAAGTTCGAAGAGCTCACGGGCCGCAACGTCAAGCGCCGCATGGCCATCGTGCTGGACGACGTCGCCAACTCGGCGCCCGTCATTCAGACGCGGATCGGTGGCGGACGAGCGCAGATCACCCTCGGAAGCGGAGACTACCAGCAGATCTTCGAGGAGGCGACGGACCTCGTCGTCGTGCTGCGGGCAGGCGCCTTGCCCGCGCCGCTGCGTCCCGCCAACGAGCAGCTCATCGGGCCGACTCTGGGGCGTGATTCGGTCGCGAAGGGGGCCATGGGTGCGGTCATCGGTGTGCTCCTGGTGCTGCTCTTCATGGCGATCTACTACGAGGTCGCAGGGCTCGTCGCGGACGTGATGGTCGTGCTCAATCTCCTGTTCATCCTCGCCATCATGGCTGCCTTCGAGGCCACGTTGACCTTGCCTGGGATCGCGGCCTTGGCGCTCACTGTGGGTATGGCGGTCGACGCGAACGTGCTGATCACCGAGCGCATTCGCGAAGAGCTGCGCGCGGGCAAATCGCCTCGGAGCGCGGTCGACCAGGGATTCAAGCGCGCCTTCTGGTCCGTCTTCGACAGCCAGCTGACGACGTTCATCGCGGGTGTCGTTCTCTTCCAGTACGGCACCGGGCCCATCAAGGGCTTCGCCGTGATGCTGATGATCGGCATCGTCACGTCGCTCTTCACGGGCATCTTCTGTTCTCGCGTGTGCCTCGACTGGATCGTCCGCGGGCTGCGCGTCAAGCGTCTGCGGGTCGGGTGAAACCATGGAATTCGTCAAACCCGGGACCTACATCGACTTCATGCGCCACCGGGGCCCCGTCGTGGGAGCCTCCCTCTTCTTGGTGGTCGCCTCTCTCGTCTCACTGGTCTTCCCTGGCCCCAACTACGGAATCGATTTCGCCGGCGGCACCGAGATTCAGCTCGAGTTCCAGGGGGACGTCTCCTCCAACGAGATCCGCGAGCTCTTGGGCGAGCTCGGCTACCGCTCCGCTGATGTGGTGAGCGTCGAGGGGAAGCCTCGAGAGTTCATCCTTCGCGTCGGCGAGGTGACCGCGCTCCCTGAGGAGCAGCAGAATCGGCTCGAGGAGGCCATCGTCGAGCTCGTCGGAGAAGACAACCTGCGGGAGTTCCGTGTCTCTCCGGGCGGTGACAAGATCACGCTCCGCCTCAACCACGACGTCGACCACCACGCCCTCAAGGAGGTCATCACCGCTCAGGGCATCCGTGTGCGGGAGGACCCGGTTCTTCTCACGGGCTCGGAGGACGTGCGCATCGAGGTCTTCCTCGAAGGGGTCGCCGATGAGCTCGTCGACAAGCTCCAGGAGCGCCTCGGCGAGCGCGGTCCGACGGAACCGGAGCGCATCGAGTGGGTCGGCCCGAAGGCGGGCGCCCAGCTTCGGGACGCCGCGATCAAGTCTCTGCTCTATGCCATCGCCTTCATCATGGTGTACGTGGCGTTCCGCTTCGACCTCCGCTTCGCGCCAGGCGGTGTGCTTGCGATGTTCCACGACGCGGTCATCACCCTCGGCATCTACGTCCTGGTGCAGAAGGAGGTGAACCTGACGACCGTCGCGGCCTTGCTGACGATCTTGGGTTACTCCATCAACGACACGATCGTCGTCTACGACCGCATCCGCGAGAACATGGGGCGCTACCGCGACAAGCCGCTGCGGGAGCTCATCAACCTGAGCACGAGCCAGATGCTCTCGCGAACCATCGTGACCTCGGGCACGACCCTGCTGTCGGTGCTGGCTTTCTTCATCTGGGGGACGCCGGTCATCAAGGACATCAGCTTCGCGCTCTTCTGCGGCATCCTCATCGGGACCTACTCGTCCATCTACATCGCCGCGCCGGTGACCGAGTACATGGATCGACGCTTCTTCGCCTCACCGAAGAAGACGGCGGCGGCGAAGCGAGCGCGCGCGTAGTCGCGCATCCGGGATGGTGACGGACGGGAGGGCCGAGGAGGCCGGGACGAACGAGCGCCAGCAGGTCTCCCGGCCGGCGTACCGAGTGAAACCCTCGGATCCTCGCGCGGCGTCGGTGCTCGGTCGGCGCTGCGGCGTCGGCGAGGTGGCCGCGCGGCTCCTGCTCCAGCGAGGCTACGGCGAGCCTGGCGCCGCTCGCGCGTTTCTCGACCCGAAGCTGAGCAGCCTCTCGTCCCCGGAGGGGATGGCGGACCGGGCACGCGCAGCCGAGCGCCTTGCACGCGCCATCCGCGACGGGGAGCGCATCTGTGTCTTCGGCGACTACGACGTCGACGGCACCACGTCGGCGGCGATCCTCGGTGACGTCCTGTCGGCCCTCGGCGGACACGTGCAGACGCTCGTGGCCAACCGCTTCGAGGGTGGCTACGGCTTCAGCGAGCCGGCTCTGCGGCGCTGTCTGTCGACCGAGCCCGCCGTGATCGTCACCTGCGATGTCGGCTCCTCGGACCACCCACGTATCGCGGCGGCGGCGGCGGCCGGCGTCGACGTCATCGTGGTCGATCACCACCTCGTCCCCGCCGAGCCCTTGCCCGCCCTCGCGTTCCTCAACCCTCACCGCCCCGAGTGTGCCTACCCCTACAAGGGGTTGTGCAGCGCCGGGCTCGTTTTCGTCCTTGCCGCGGCCCTTCGGCGCGCGCTCGGGGCCGACCTCGATCTCCGGCCGTGGCTCGATCTCGTCGCATTGGGCACCGTCGCGGACGTGGCCCCGCTCGATGGCGACAACCGGGCCCTCGTACGAGCAGGACTTCAGCTCCTCGCCTCGCCTCGTGCGCGTCCAGGCATCCAGGCGCTACGGGAGGTCGCGCGCATCCGGCCGGGCCGGCGCCTGGGGGCCATGGAGATCGCGTTCCGCCTTGCGCCGCGGCTCAACGCTCCCGGGCGCCTGGGGGATCCGAGCGTCGTCGTCGAGCTGCTGCGGGAGCGGGACCCAGCCCGTGCGCGCGTCTTGGCTGCCAAGGTCGAGGCGCTGAACGACGAGCGGAAGGCCATCGAACGGCAGACGACCGACGAGGCTCTCGCACAGGTGCGCGAGCTCTATGGGGACGCCCCCACGGCGGGGGTGATCGTCGCCTCTCCGCGCTGGCATCGAGGCGTGGTCGGGATCTCGGCGGCGCGTCTCGTCGACCGCTTCGACGTACCTGCGATCGTCGTGGCTCTCGACGAGGACGGTCTCGGGCACGGCAGCGCCCGGACGCCCGACGGGGTCCACCTCTACGACGCGATCGCAAGCTGCCGGGATCTGCTGGAGCGTTTCGGTGGTCACGCCGCCGCTGCAGGCGTGACGGTCCGGGAGGACCGCCTGGACGCGCTCCGGGCCGCGTTCGCGGAGGTCACACCCCGACCGGCGGCCCGGCTCACGCCGCCCACGGTGGACGTGTCGATCGGGGCCGGGATGGAGTTGCCGAGCGTCGACGATCTCATGCGCCTCGAGCCTCTTGGGGAGGGCAACGCGCAGCCGCTCTTTGCCCTCGAGGACGCGCAAGTCGCCGATGTCTCGGTCGTCGGCGACGGACAGCACCTGAAGCTCCGCCTGCGTCACGGAGGTCGTGTGCTGACGGCTTTCGGCCGGGACATGGCCTCACGGGCCGACGACATCGGGAGTACGGTGACCGTCATCGGCCACATCCGACCGGACCTCTGGCGAGGGGGGGACGCCCTGGAGATGAGCCTCACGAGGCTCTTCGTCTGAAGGGGGGCGCTCAGCGGCCTGTCCACCGAGGTTCGCGCTTGTCGAAGAACGCCTGCAGCCCCTCGCGAGCGTCTTCGGTCCCCAACAGAGCGAAGAGCTGCGCCTTCAGGAACGGCAGCGCTTCTTCGAGGCTCTTGTCGCTTTGTTCGTGGAACGCCAGCAACCCCATGCGGGTCGCCGTCGGTGAGCGCGACGCCAGATCGGCGCTGAGCTTCGCGACCGTCGCGTCGAGCGCGCCCCGTTCGACTGCATGGGAGAGGATGCCGACGCGTTTGGCTTCTCGGGCAGAGAGCCGCTCTCCCAAGAGCATCATCGACAGCAGCTCACGTCGGGGGACGACCCGCGCGAGGACCGCCATGATCATCATCGGGAACAGGCCCCGGTGAATCTCTGGAGTGCCTACCTTGACGTGCTCCTCAGCGACGGCAAAGTCGCAGCTCGCCACGAGTCCCAGGCCGCCTCCGTAGGCGTAACCGTTGAGGCGGGCGATGGTAGGCCGCCCCAGGCGCGGGAAGCGCAGCAGGAGGTCCGCGTAGTCGCCGCGGACGGGGAGCTCTGGCCCCTCATTGCTTGCCTGCATCTGCTTGAGATCCCCGCCCGCACAGAAGGCGTTTCCCTCGCCGGTCAACACGAGCACTCGCACTTCCGGGTCCTCCCGGGCGTCGTCGAGGGCGCACAAGAGCTCATGGACCATGGTCGGGCTCAGGGCGTTCTTTCGCTCGGGGACCGAGAGGGTGATGGTGAGCACGTGCTCCCGGAGGGACACGCGGATGGTCTGGTAGGGCCGGTCCTTCATCACGCCCCCTGGCTGCTGTGGCCGACTTCGCGCGCCGCGTCGCGCCCCGCCGCGTAGTCGTCCAGGCCGAGGATGGCGCGCGCTTCGCGCACAGTGGCGGGCTCGCGCCCCGTCATGCGCGTCAGCTCGACCGCGGCCTCGACCATGGCACCGTTGCTCTTGGCCATCTCGCCGTTGGGCAGGTAGAGGTGGTCTTCGAGGCCCGTGCGGATGTTCCCGCCGAGCACGAGCGCGCTGGCGAGCATGTGCCAGTGGCAGTGCGAGATGCCGATGACCTCCCACTCGGCGTTGCGCGGCCTGCTCCCATCTTCGGGGACCACCGATCGCATGATCTGCGTCTGGAGCTGGAGCGATTCCACCAGCGGCGGGATCCCACCCAGGACGTTGACGATGAAGCTGAATTGCGCTGGTCGCCGGAGGACGCCCATGTCGAACAGAGGCCACGTCGCGTGGGTGTGGCCTGTGTCGAAGCACTCGAGCTCCGGTTTGACCCCCGCGTCGTTCATCGCCTCCAGGAGCGTCTTGATCTTGGCGTGGGTGTTGGGAAAGACCATGTCGAACACCATCTTCTTCCGGCGCCGGGAGTACTTCGAGTAGTTCATCGTCCCCATGTTCAGCGCCGCGATCTCGGGGCGGACCGTCTTGATGGTCTCCACCTGTTCGCGGACGTCGTCGAGCACGGTGCCGGTCGAGA
>JALVDI010000513.1 GCA_027009115.1 Polyangiaceae bacterium
GCCCGCTGGCGGGGCCCTTGCCGGAGGTGCTGCGGGATGCGCTACGGCGGATCGCCGCCGGGGAGCGCTTCGACGACTCCGATTTCGATGTCCTGTATGCCTACACACGGGCCAACCCGCGGGATCTCCGAGGACATCTGGTCCTCGCGCGGGCGTTCATGAGCCGCCGCTGGTACACGGCGGCCCTCGAGCGTTACGGCCACGCCCTCCGCCTCGACCCCGCCGCGACCGAGGATCCCCAGGTGCTCGGGGACCTCCTCACGATCGTCCAGCGTGGGGACGAGCGAATCGACCCGGTCTGGCCCAACATCCGCCGCTTCTATGGGGCCGGCGCATTGCCCGCTGTAGAGGCGCGCATCGACCGGTCCGTTCGCTGGGACGAGAGGCGTCGTCTGCGTCGCCTGGCGAGTCGGCTGCGCCGGTTGGCGGAGACGGACGGTCGGTGATCCTCACGCGCGGAACCGCTGGACGCCATCCAAGGAGCTCTCCAGAGGCGTCAGTGGTCGGCGCCAGGTGACCGCCCTGGTTGCGCGGCGGTCTTCGGCGCGGGCGGAGACACCGGTGGTTTGCCCCGGGCGGGCCGTCAGAGTGGTTTGCGACCTGCGAACGCGCGGCCGAGAGTGATCTGGTCGGTGAACTCCAACTCTCCGCCGTGAGGGACACCGCTCGCGATCCGCGACACCTTCACTCGTTTCGGTCGAAGCACCTCGGCGACGTAGAGCGCCGTCGCTTCTCCCTCGACGCTCAGAGGGGTCGCCACGACCACTTCCCGTACGCCGTCGCTCTCGCATCGGGCGACGAGGTCGTGGAGCGGGAGATCGTCCGGCCCCACGCCATCGAGGGGCGCCAGCAGTCCGTGCAGGACGTGGTAGCGCCCGCGAAACGACCCGCTGCGCTCGATCGCGACCAGATCCGGCACCCGGGCGACCACGCACAGCAACTCGGCCTCTCGGCGAGGATCGCGACAGATCGCGCAGGTCTCCTCAGCGCCGTAGTTGCCGCAGATCGTGCATCGCTTGACCCGCCCGTGGATCTGGGCGAGGGACTCTCCCAGCGCTCGGGCGTAGGTGGGGTCGCTGCCCAAGACATGGAACGTCAGGCGAGTGGCAGTGCGCTCGCCGATGCCCGGCAGGCGCCCCAAGAGGGACACGAGCTCGGCGATGGGGTCGCCCTGGCTCACGTCGTGATCAACCCAGGCCAGGGATCTTCAACCCGCCGGTGATCTTCTCCAGCTCGGCGTCCACGTGCTCGCGAGCCTTCGCCAGAGCCGCGTTGCTCGCCGCGACGACGAGGTCCTGGACCATCTCCATGCCCTCTTCTTCGAGCGCCTTGGGATCGATGGTGACGCGGACGAGCTCGGCGCCGCCGTTGACGGTGACCTTCACCTTGTCGTTGCCCGCACCGGCCTCGAACTCTTCGGTCTTGAGCTCCTCCCGGCGTTTCTCGATTTTGCGCTGCATGCGGCTGGCTTGCCGCATGAGCTCGCCCATGCCTCCACGAAACTTCATCCGATGACCTCGGCGGGAGTTTCGCACGTCGGGGCGGCGAGACAAGCAGCCTTCCGCGCGGCGGCGAGCGCCTCAGGGCCTCCCGAGGCGGCCCGGCCTTGCGTGGCTCGGGGTCGATTCGGTGGAGTCCTCAGCCGGTGCGTCCGGGAGCGGTCGGACGGTCTCCAGCACGAACAGGCGCCGGTTGTTCCAACTCGTGGCGAAAACCCGGAGGCGCGGCGGACCGTCTGGCGCCTGCGACAGCCGCACCGCGAGGCCCACGAGCTGATCGGCGCGCGGGACCTCGCTCGTCCGGTGCGTGCGGGACGCGAGATCGACGAGGGTGACGTCGCTCGAGTGGAAGTTTGCCGTCGCCGCCCAGCGTCCATCGGCTGAGAGGCCGAGGGAGCGAGGGTTGCGGCCCGTCGGTGCGATGAGCCGCCGGTGACCGGTCGCCACCGCGTAGGTCTGGATCGAGCCGAGGGTGCACGTCACCACGACTCGCTCCCCGTCCGGTGTGACTTGCAGGTGTCTTGGGAAGGGGCAGGTCCGGAAGCGGCGCAGCTCCCGATCGTCACGAAA
>JALVDI010000514.1 GCA_027009115.1 Polyangiaceae bacterium
CGAGCCCGGCTGCGGCATCGACGCCGAAGAAAGGACGCAAGAAGAAGGCGGCAGGGGCGAAAGCCTCGGCTCCGGAGCGCGCCGCCCACCGTCTTCGACGCGACGGACCGCCGGTCGTGGGCGTCGTCTTCGGTGCTCCTTCGGAGCTTCGAGCGGCCGCACCACTGACCTCGGCCTTGAGCGAGCTCGACGTGCCGGCGGAGGTTCGGGTGCTGTCGCCTCATTGGACCCCGGAGCGGGTGGTCGAGTATGGCCGCGGTGCACGTGAGCGTGGTCTCGAGGCGGTGGTCGTGTGCAGCTCGGTCGCCGCACCCTTGGGTGCGATGCTCGCCGCCCACACGACCGTGCCGGTGGTGGCGGCGCCTGTGGCCGACGGTGTGCTCCAGGGAGTCGACGCGCTCCTGGCCGTGGCCCGAGCGCCGGTTGCGGCGCCCTTCGCCACGGTGGGGCTCGGCGCGGTTCGCGAGGCCGCTTTCTTCGTCGCGCGCCTGCTCGCCGCCGCTCACCCCGAGCTTCACGACCGGCTCGAAGCGCACCGACTCGCTGCCCTCGAGCGCTACGACGACGCGGAGATCCGCATGGCCGCTGCGGCTCGGGCTCGAAACAACCTCTGGTGAGATGAGGAGTTGGGCGCCGTTGTGGATCGCGCTCGCCCTCGCCCTCGGCGGCGGGTTCGGTGTGCTCGCGTACCTCGACGCGCAGGAGGCGGCGCGGCAGCAAGAGGCGCGGCGCGCGCGGGAGGAGCGTCGGCGCGCGCGGGAGAGGCAACGAGCGGAGGTGCTGCGGGCGGCTCGCGAGGAGTCGCGGCGCGTGGTGCCTGAGATCCTCGAAGGGGTCGCGATCGGCATGGGCATCGAGGAACTGCGGGCGGTCCGTCGCGCCGCGCGAGGGAGCGACGTGGAGCGGCGGGCGGCGGAGCGTTGGTTCGAAGAGACGCTGTCGAACGGCGCCCAGGTGCTCTATGGCTTCACCGACGACCGCCTGGTGATGCTGCAGGTCCTCAGCCGCATCGACCCGCGCGGGGTCGGGCCGCACCTGACCGCCATGCGCGAGCGTTACGGTACTCCGACCGGCGTGTACCGCTGCTCGGCGCAGAGCGCCGCGGGAGTCCCAACGCTGCGGTTCCTATGGCGGCGCAGCCACCTGACGGTGCAGGACATCTTTCTCATCCACGCAGGCGGGGTGTCGGTGACCCTCTACATCGCTCCGACGGATCGGGTCGCCGGTTCGCTTCAGGTCGCCGGTTGTCGGCCGGTGCGCAGCCGCGAGGAGCTCGGGGAGCTCCCCTTCGCCACCCCCGAGATGCTCGAAGGGCGCGAGACGCCGGGGCGGCGCTGAGCGTCAGAGGCGCTCGATGATGTGGAAGCCGAAGGGCGTCTCGACGACCTCGGAAACTTCCCCAGGGGAGAGCTGGAACGCCGCCTCCTCGTAGGCGGGCATCAGCAGCCCGCGGCCCACTTCGCCGAGGTCGCCGCCTCGCTCGGCGGAGCTGTCTTCCGAGCGTTCGCGCGCAACCGTCGCGAAGTCGGCGCCCTCCACGAGCTCGGCGCGGATCTGCTCGGCGAGCGCCCGGGCTTCCTCGCGGCTCCGGCTCAGGTCTTCCGGCGCGTTGCGCGCGCCCGCGTATCGGATGAGGACGTGGCGCGTGTGAACCTTCTCGACGGGGCAACGCTCAGCGACGACGAAGCCGTAGGGTGCGCGGATCACGCCGGTGTGTTGGCCGACTGCGAGCGCGAAGATCGGATCGCGGAGCGCCGCGTGCAACTCCGGCCACTCGTCCCGCGGCCAGGTTCCCATGGCGCCGCCTCGGGCGCGGCTCGTCGGTGCGTCGGATTCGCGTCGCGCGATCTCCGACAACGGCGTTCCGTCCTCGACCTCTTGCAGCAGCCGCTCGGCTCGGGCGCGCGCCTCCGCCTCGGTGCGCGTGACGCCCGGTGGCGCCGGCGTCGCTCCCGCCCAGGCCACGACGACGCCGAGCACGCAGGCTTCGCTGTCCTCTGCGACCTGAGCGGGTGTCGCCGTGGATTCATCGACGGACTCTTCGGCGCGGTTCTCGGCGGTGGGAGGCTCCTCCGACGTGGGTTCGGGGGCGCTCGGTTCATCGTCGCAGCCGGCGGCGACGAGGAGGGCGACGAAGGCGAGGTGTGGGGTCCGAGGCATGGGGGCGAGCCTACCTCCGTCGAGGGACCGCGCGCCTGCCGAGGGTTCGAGGCCCCGATCGAGGGCGATGGCCGCGAGGGGGCCGATGGCGTACCGTCGGCGCGATCATGCGGGCCGGTCCACACTCCTTGGCACGAGGGGCGGCGCTGGTGGGGTTCGTGCTCGTGGCGGGGTGGCTGTCGACGGAGCTGCCGGCCTGGTCCGAGGGCCGCAGCGTGTACCCGGTCCGCGCTGCAGGGAGGTCCCTCGTCCTTCGCGACGGCCGCGTCGCCGCCGAACCGAGCTGCGCCACCACGGCGGGCTGGACGCTCCGATCCGGCGACCGACCTCATTGGGTGCTTTGCGTCGGCGGCTTCGCGTTGCCGTTGATGATCACGCCTTACGCGTCGGGGGTCGTCTACTGGCCATCGCTGCTTCTGTGGCCGCTGCACCAAGGTGATCTGCGGTGGCTCAGGCTGTGCGGGCTCCTCCTCGGCGCTGCGGCGATCCTCTTGACGGCGCGGCTCGCCGAGCGCCTCGCAGGCCGGGAGCTCGGGACCCTCTCGACGCTCCTCCTCGCGGTGACTTCGCCCCTGCTCGTCCTCAGCGGGATCCTCGCGCACTACGAGCTGACCCCATGGTTTTTCCTGGCGGCGGCCGGCCTCGCCTGGCGGCCGTCTTCGTCCCGTCTCCGAGCGGCTGCCTGCGGGTTCTTGGTGGGGCTGGCGCTGGGCGCGAACATCAAGGCGCTCTTCCTCGCGGTGCCGCTCGGGGCGCTGGCATGGCGACTTCGGCCGGGTTGGCTTGGACAGCTCAGTAGGGTGCCCAGAGCGCTGCCCACGGCGGTCTTCGCGGTGGTCGCCTCGCTCCTCGCGCTGACACCGAACCTGGCCCACCTCGTCGTCGACGGGGCTCAGGGCTTCGAGGGGCAGGTGGCCCAGCGGCTGGCGGCCCTCGCCCAGAACCTCTACCCGCGGCGCTTCGGTGAGGAGCTCGTCAACCTCGGCTGGTTCTGGGGCGACATGATGATGTACTTCGACGCCGCTGCGGGGCGCCGTCCCGAGCCCAGCCTCCCGGCCCTCGCCGTCGTCTGGCCGTGCCTGCTCTACTGCCTGGGCAGCGCCGCTCGTGTGTGGTGGCGGGGCAAGGCCGAGGACGGGCTTGGCGTGATCGCAGCAGGCTGCGGCACTTTGCTGGCGACGTTCGTGGCGGTCTCGGCCTTGC
The DNA here is from genome assembly GCA_027009115.1 of Polyangiaceae bacterium. Lineage (GTDB taxonomy): Bacteria > Myxococcota_A > Polyangia > Polyangiales > Houyiibacteriaceae > JALVDI01. Next base: position 3,364 of record JALVDI010000514.1, read on the forward strand.
TCTACGACCAGTTCCCGGCGGCGAACCATTCGCCTCTCTATGCCGTCTTCGGGCTGGCGACGGCCGCGACGCTCGCCCGCGCAATGCGTGCGCTCAGGTCACGGATCGGCTCCTGGCGTTGGGCGCTCGCCGCGCTGGCGGCCGCAGCGTTGCTCCACGCGACGCTTCGCCGCGGACCGCCCACGCGCTATCTGGAGATCCCCGTCGACCTGGCCGCCGAGGCGGAGATCGCCAGCTTTCTTCGGCACCGGCCCGACCACGGATCGCGCCGCACATTGTCGGCGACGTACAACTACGCCGGCGTCTTCGATGGCCTCGGCGCTGCCCCCGTCGATCGAGCGCACCGCGTTCTGGCCGAGGCCTCGGCCGGGCCCCTCGTGACGCGGGTGCGGGCGCTCCTTGCCTACGAGCCGGGTTCCTTCGACCTCATCGTGCCGGCGCGAGCGGTGCCCATCGACGAGCCCTTCGTCGCGGAGCTGTCGTCGACCCTGAGCGACGAGGCGCGCGCTGCGTCTCGCGAGGTGCAGGTGGTGCACGAGAGCCGTGGCCGCGGGGAGAGCGTGCTCATCCGCGTATGGCGTGTCGCCGCCGCTCCGCCGCGGATCCCATGAGACTGCAGTATGCTCGTCGCGTGCCGCTATCCTCCCGACGCCTGCTTTTCGCTTCGTTGCGGGCCTCGCAGTGGGGACATTTCGCGTTCCTTCCGTGGATGGGCGTCGAGCGCGGGCGGCCGGTGCCATGGGGGAGCGTCGCGCTCGCGCTCACGTCGGCGGCCGGCAGCCTCGCCTTCGCCTACGGTCTGAACGCCGTGGTCGAGCGCGGCACCGACCGCAGCGCCCAGAAGAACCCACTCGTCGCTCGCCCTGCGGAGGCCCCCGCGGTGCTCCGTCTGGTGTTGCTGTGCGCGCTCCTCGCCTTCGCCGGGAGCGCGCTCCTCGGAACGTGGGCGGCGGCGTGCATGCTGGTGTCGCTCGCCTGTGGGGCGCTCTACAGCGTGGGGTTGCGAGCCAAGCACATCCCCTTCGTGGGCCTCGTCTTCAACGCCGGCATCTTCGTGCCCCTCGGCCTCCTGCTGCTCTCGGGGCGCAGCGGCCGTGCTTGGGTCGCCGAGCTCGCTCTCTTTGGCAGCCTCCTGACGCAGAACCAGCTCGCTCACGAGCTGGCCGACGCGGCGGAGGACCGGGCCGCGGGGGCGCGTACGACGGCGGGGCTCTTGGGTCGCCGCGGGGCGCGCGTCGCGATGGGGCTCGTCGGCTTCGCCGGTCTGGCGGGCGTCGCAGGACAGAGGGTGGAGCGGGTGGCGATCGCCCTCGTCACGTGCCTCGTCTGCGCGCTCGTGGTCGTGGTGGCGCGGCGACCGGCGCGTGCCCGACGGCTGCACCGCTACGCGGCGTTGGCCGGGGGTGCGGCGCTGCACGGGGTTTCGTGGTGGGGGGCGTGAGCCGCGTCTCGCGCGCGGTTCGGGGGCTTCGGTGGCTGCGCGGCGGTGCCCGAGTGGCGGCGGACCGAGCGCTGGGGACCGGCTCGTTCCCCTTCTCGATGACCTTCATTCTCACGCACCGCTGCAACTTCCGTTGCGCCTACTGCGATATTCCCGCGGCGGCCGGCCCCGAGATGACCACCACGCAGTTCAAGGGCGCTCTCGACGAGCTCGCCTCCATTGGGCTCGTCCGGGCAAGCTTCAGCGGGGGCGAGGTCCTTCTTCGCCCCGATGCCCTTCCGATCGTCGCTCATGCCCGCTCCCTCGGCTTGATGACCTCCCTCAACTGCAACGCCTGGCTGGCCGGCCCTCGGCTCGACGAGCTCGCGCGTGTGCTGGACCTCCTCGTGATCTCTTTGGACGGCCCCGAACGCGATCACGATCGGCTCCGCCGGCGCGGCAGCTACCGCCGGGCGATCGAGGTTCTGCGGGGTGCCCGCGCCCGGGGGCTCCCGACCGCGACCATCAGCGTTCTGACGCCGAGCAACCTCCACGTCGTCGACGAAGTCTTGGCGCTCGCCGACGAGCTTGGCTTCTACGCCTACTTCCAGCCCGCCTACGAGAGCTGCTTCGACCTGGGCAAGGGTGTGGATCCTTCGCTTGGCGGGCGGCTGTTCGTGCGCCTCGCCGACACCCTGCGCGCGGCTCGTCGGCAGGGGCGTCGGGTCGCGGCGTCGCCGGGCTACCTCGAGAGGCTCGCTCGAGGGCCTCGCTTCGGCGACTGTGCGCGCTGCACCGCCGGCCGCTACTGGGGTACTGTTCTGCCCGATGGTCGGCTCGTTCCCTGCCACCTCCAGGCGGAGCGCGGCGGGGCCGAGCCCTGGCCGAGCGGGGTCGAGAAGGGCTTCGCTGCAGCCTTCCGCGCGCTCGACCGACCCAAGGGCGGGCCCGGCTGCGCCATCAGCCCCTACCAGGAGACCGACCTCATCTTCGGTTTCGACAGCGGCGCGATCGCCGCCGCGCTCCGTCGTTTACGCCGTGACGAGGGCTCCCCGTGACGCTACGGAGCCTGCTCGCTCGACGACGGAGGCCCCGCCGTGATCCGGAGCGTGTACGCGCCGCTCTCGCCGAAGTTCAACGAGTTCGCCCAGACTCGGTAGGTGTCGTCCGCCGGCGCGGTCACCGTGATCCGCGAGCCGCGATCCTCCCGCGAGATGTCGTCGTTCTGCTGGAGCCACTCGGCATCGTCGACTCCGTCGCGCCGCAACTCGAGGAACGGATCGAAGTCCTCGGAGCTCAGCTCGATCTCGATGCGCCAGCCGCCCTTTGCCTCGAAGGTGTACTCGTCGTACCAGCTGTGGTCCCTCGGGTGCTGTGAGTCCCCGTTGGCGAGGGTCCCATGGTGCGTCTCGTCGACCGGCTTGGGTGAGCAGGCGACGAGCAGAAACAACGGCGCGAGGGCGAGGCGGCGAAGGAGCAGGATGGGCATCTCGGGCGAGGGGTAGGGGTCAGCGGCGGTCGTCGTCGAATCGCAGCCAGTCGTCCGGACGGGCATCGATGCGCTCAGCCACGACGTCGATGAGCCAGGCGACGTCGTCTCCGAAGGGGTAGGGGCCGTCCATGGGGTTCATGTACGAGAGCGCGATCTGTGGCCCAGCCCGCCGGTAGTATCGTGCGACGGGGCCGAACTGCACGTTCAGCAGCAGCGGCGGCTTGCTGGCGGTGGTCCATCGTAGCTGCACACCGCGGCGAAAGGGAGCGGCGCCGACAAAGGTCCAGGCGCCGAGGCTTCCATCGACCGGCAGGTCCAGCAGTGCACGGATGCCGGGGCTCAGGGCTGTGCCGCCACTGAGTGGAACGCGGCAGCCGTCCTGTGGGCTGCCGAGCCCTTCGGCGGGGCTCGCGTCGAGAAGCTGCGTCTTGTAGTGCGCGTTGATCCCAACCTGGAACGCTGTGCCGACGAGGAAACCGTCGCGGATCTCTGCCGCCGTGTCGTCGTCGAGGTGCGTGCCGTCGTACCACGCCGCAAAGGCCTGGTCGGCGCGCCTGCGCAGCGCTTCGGTCCGGTGCGCGTACTTCCGTGCCGTCGTGTCGTCCCAACCGGAGGCGAGGAGGGTGGCGAGCTCGATCGCGCGGTTCACCGCCGCCGCTGTGCCGACCGAATAGACGGGATCGGTGAAGCCCGCGGCGTCGCCTACAGCAGCGTGGTGTGCGGAGGCGACGACGGAAGCGACGCGGGCGAAGCGTGAGCGGCTGTGGGAGCGGTCGTAGGGCGAGGGGCCGCGCCGTCGCTCGCGGAGGCGGTAAACGGGGCTGTGGGTCTCGAGAGCCAGGCTTCGGAGCTCGGCGTCGGTGATCTTTCCGCGCTTCGAGACCACGCCGAAGCTCAGCAGCCGGCGGCGAAAGAGCGGGATCTGCCAGGTCCACAACCCCGGCCCGAGGCGGGTGAGGACGGTGGACTTGCTGCACTCCCAGCGTTCCGCGTTCTCGGACGCTACCACTCGGGAGGCCACGGGGTCGTAGGCTCGGAACGTCATGCCCGTGCGCGCGAGCTCCTCGGCGAAGCGCGCGTCGTCCACGTCTATCAGGTCGAAGTAGGCCCACCGTGCATGGATCGGACCTCGCTCTTCGACGGCGCCGAGGGCGCGGGCTGTGATCATCGCCGACCCCGAACAATCGAGCACCAGCTTCCGGGCGCGGTACCGCCGCTGGCGCGTCTTCACCCGTCGCGACTCGACGTCGACATCCACGACACGCTCACGCACGATGCTCGTCCCGAAGCGCGCGTGCATCAGCGCCTCCAGCTCGGCGCGGGCGACGTGCATCGAGACCTCCGAGGCGTCGTGAGGCAGAGGAAACGCCGCGGCGCTTCGAAAGCCGACGAAGGTCGAGCCTCGCTTGGGCGCGTAGGAGGGCAGCCGCGCGGCCTCTGCCGCGAGGGAGCGGAGCAGAGGGTGATGGAACTGCTCGGGGGCCACCGACTCCCCGACCTTGTAGGCGCCAGGGTTCGGGTCCAGAAGCACGCAGCGTTCCGGCCCGAGCAAGCGCTGGAGCACCGTGCCCGCCAAGCCGGCTCCAAGGATCACGTAGTCGGCCTCAACGTCCATCGCGCGTGGCGTGATCGTCGCACGAGCTCCGACGCCTCGCCAACGCGCGGGCGGCCTGCGAACGGAGCGGAGGTCCTGGTAGGCTGCGGCGGTGGAACGCTGGTCTCCTCAGCAGCATGAGCGCTTCCTCGCGGCGCTGGAGGCCGGCGAAAGCGCGCGGCCCGGCGCCGACCCTCTGGCAAACTTGCAGAGCGCGGTGCACGCCGCCCGCCAAGGGGACTTCGTCTCGGCCCGCCGTTCGGTCCGTCGCGCCCTCGCTCTCGCCCCCGACGTAGGCGTGATCGGCGTGGTGGCGGCCATGGTCCTCTACGTCACCCGCGACTACGGCGAGGCGCTCGCTTTCCTG
>JALVDI010000515.1 GCA_027009115.1 Polyangiaceae bacterium
GGTCCCCGCACCCTCGATCGCATCGAGTGCGTTGAGGACGAGGTTGACGAGGACGAGGACGAGGTGGTCTTCGGGCAAGCTCACCGCCGGAAGACCGTCGGCGACGTCCTCGACGATGGAGACGTCGCGGGTGCGTGCGTCGTGCCTCAGGAGACGAAGGGCGTCCCGGATCGCCGCCCCAACATCGACGCATCCACCTCGGTCGTCTCGCCGGCGTGCAAAATCGACCATCTCGCGGAGCGTGCGCGCGATCCGGTCGACGTGGGAGCGCAGGACTTCGAGGGACTCACGCACGCGGTCCAGGTCGTCCTCGTCTTCGAGCAGTTCGAGCTCGCTGAGAATGCTCGCTAGCGGGTTCCCAATGTCGTGGGCGATACCGGCGGCGAGCACCCCGAGGGAGGCCATCTTCTCTTGGTGGCGTACGAGCGCCTCGAGACGCTTCTCTTCGGTCACATCTCGCGCCACCTCGAGAACCAGACCTGGGGCGCCGAAGCGCATCGGGTACGATTCGATCGCCCACACACGCCCCGAGCGCGGATCCCGCACCACGAGCGGCGACGAAGAAGGCGTCTGCCGTGCGGCGGCCAGCCGAGATGTGCACTCGGAGGCACACTCGCGAAACACATCCGCGCAAACGCGCCCTTCCAGGGCACAGCCCGCCGCCGCTCGCGCGGTCGCGTTGGCCTTGACGACCCGGCCGGAGGCGTCGGTTACGAGGATGCGATCCCGCAGCGAATCGAAGAGCGACTCCGTAAAGGCGCGCGACTGCACGAGCGCGCGCGTCTGGCGCTCGACCTCGGCCCGGAGCTGCGATGCCCGGCGGGCGAACTCGCGATCCGCGTGGCGACGCGCCAGAACGCTCGCGCGAAACGACCACCCGGCGAGCAGCAAGGCCCCTCCAACCCCACGGGCGATGTGGAGCCGGTGAATGAAAGACTCCGACGCCCCGTCGAGCAGCATCCGCTCGGCGAGCTCGTACGCGCCGAAGTACGCCACCAGGAGCAGCATGCCCACGCCAAAAACTCGCAGCCCTATGCTTCGCCAGCTCAGCTCCGGGAAACGTTCAGGATCGTCGACGGCGTCGAGGATGGGCAGACGAACGGTCACAGAAGCTCTCAGCGGTGAGAGTGACCCGCCGAGGCGGGCGCCTCAAGGCCGAAAAGGACGGGAGAAACGGACCGGAAGAGCACTGGTGCGAACCCTGCACCAAAGAAGCTCTCATGTGGGTAGCGCTGGTGGGGACCCGAGAGGCGGGCCGAGAGGGAATCGCCCAACGCCTGGAGACAGCTCTGAAGGACGTCGGCCTGCGGATCGGCGGTTTCCGTCAAGAAGCCCTGTGCGGTTCCGAACGTGACCGGATCGCCGGATACGACCTGGTGCGGGTCGGTCGCGCCGGCCGTGTCCCCCTCGCACGCAAGGCGGTGAACCCCGAGCTGTGCGAGTGGGGCTTCGCCGCCGAGGCATTCCGGCGGGCCCAGCGGTGGCTGACCGAGGAGGCGGATGTGCGTTTCGCCACGGCGGGACGATTGGAAGCGGCCGAACGCGGCCACTGGGCCGCCATCGCCGCGGCCGTCGAACAGCCTGGAATCCTGATCCTCAGCGTGCGCCCGAACGTACTGACGACGATTGCCCTGCGGCTGCCGGATCCCGAGGACGCCCTGGAGCTTCCCGCGTCCGAACCCGACGTCAGCGAGTTCCTCCTGCGGGTCGTCGCCCTCGCCCATGGACGGTCGGCGCAGCCGCACTCCTGAGACCGAGAGCCGGGCACCCGGCTTGCGAAAAACCATCACCCCAACACGCGTCGTTCAGCGCACAGCCTGCTCAACCCCAGCCGCGAACCAGTCCCACACCGGCGGCGAGGAGCATCAGCGCGAGCGCGACGTTGAGGCGACCGAGCAGGGACGCCCTCCGGCGCAAACGCAGCGCTTCGGGCGAACGCGGATCGGAGCGGAGCGCTCGGGTCGCGCGGGGGCCGAGCACCCAATCGTGAACGGCGCTGACGACCAAGACGACCGCGAAGAGCGCCAGCTTGAACAGGACCGTGCGACCGAAGGCCGAGGCCAGC
>JALVDI010000516.1 GCA_027009115.1 Polyangiaceae bacterium
CGCTCACCCCTCCGTGCTACCGGTCCGCAGCGCCGATGACAAGGCATGGACCCGGCCGTCGGCCCGTCGCGGCCGCGCGGCGGAACCGCCCGGCCACGCGGCACGGTGGCGGGGCGCGCCCGCCCCCGAGACGGTCCGAGCCTCCCGAGACGACCCGGGGCCGCGAAAAGAGGCGATGTTCCGAGCGGTTGGCGCGTCGAGGGGATTGGCGACACAGGTCATGGACACGTGCCGCCGGCGACCACCACCGGAGCCAACCGGACGCCGTCGTCGCTCATGCCCAGCTGCCCGAACTGATTCGATCCCCAGCAGAGCAGCGTCCCGTCGGTCTTCAGGGCGCACGAGTGGTCGACGCCCACGGCGACCAGCTCCCAGTCACCTTCCGTCCCCACCTGTGTCGGCTCGTTGCGCGGGCGGTCGTCTCCGAGACCCAACTGGCCGAAGGTGTTTCCTCCCCAGCAGAGCAGCGTGCCATCGGTCTTCACCCCGCACGTGTGATAGCGGTCCGCCGAAACCTGTTGCCAGCTGCCGTCGCCACGCACGGCCATGGGCGTCCCCGTGTCCTCTCCTGTCCCCAACCCGAGTTGGCCGTACTGGTTCCGCCCCCAGCAGAGCAGCGTGCCATCGGTCTTCACCCCGCACGTATGGCTCAGACCCACGGATACGAACGCCCAGTCGCTCGTCGTGCCGACCTGTTGCGGCACGACCTCAGAGCCTCCGCCAGAGGGCAGCCCCAGCTTCCCGAACCGATTCGACCCCCAGCAGAGCAAGGTTCCGTCGGCTGTCACGCCGCACGCGTGGGTTCTGCCCGCCACGACCCGGCTCCAGTCGCGACGTGTCGCCAGCTCCGTCGGGCGCCGCCGGTCGGCCGTGTCGCCCAAGCCCAGCTGCCCGTTGTCGTTGGCGCCCCAGCAGTATCCGGTGCTCGTCCCGGTGCTCGTCACCAGCACACCGCATGCCGTATTCCCACTCGCCGAAACCTGCTGCCAGCTACCCCGCCGCGCCACCTGGGTCGGCACGAGTCGGTCCGTCGTACCCCCGAGGCCGAGCTGGCCGCGGTCGTTGAAGCCCCAGCAGTACAGCGTCCCGTCGGTCTTCACGCCGCACGTACTGGCGCCTCCGGCGTCCACCTGCTGCCAGCCCCCTGCCGCGCCGACCCTGGTCGGCTCGGTACGCCTGTCCGTATCTCCGAGTCCCAGCTGGCCGAACTGGTTCCGTCCCCAACACAGCAGTGTTCCGCCCGCATCCAGCGCACAGGTATGCTGGGAGCCGAGCGCGACCGACCGAAAACGTCGGACACAGCTACCCCGTTGGCACGTGCCGCAGGAGCAGCTCGTGCCGTCGGGCAGGGTGTCCACCACACATACCCCGTCCACGCAGCGGTCCGCCGTGCACTCGTTGCCGTCGTCGCAGTGGGCGTCCGACAGGCACTCGACGCAGCCCCGCGCCGCATCGCAGGAGCCTTCCGGGCACCGCCCGTCGTCCGGCTCGTGCCGGCAGGCGCCCTCCACGCACAGGTCCACCGTGCAGGCGACGCCGTCGTCGCCGCACCCGGTGCCGTCGGCCACCGGCACGCAGACACACCGGCCGGCCCGACAGTCGGGTTGCTGGCAGGCCGGGCACACGAGGTCGGCGCACTCGGTGCTCGCGGTGCAGCTTCCGCCGTCGGGGGCGCCGCCGTCGGCGGGCGCCGGGCACGCCGGCCAGCATAGCCCGGCGAGGCACTGCCCCGGGCAGCCTGGCCGGCCCGCATCGCAGCTCGTCCCCTCCTCGCACGAGGGCACCACGTCGCACGCGTCCTCGTCGCCGTCCACGCACGCCGGCGGCACGCACCAACCCCCGAGGCACTCGGTGCGCGTCGGTTCGTCGCCCGGCCCCGGGCAGTTCACCCCCACGCAGGCCCTCGAGAGCACCGCCAGCACCCGGCGCAGCCGATCCGCCCGCAGCACGAACGTGTAGCGCCGCCCCAGCACCGTCCGGCCCCCCGCGTCCCGGAGCGCCACCCGTAGCGCGTAGTCGCCCGCCGCCAGGTCCACCATCTCCGCCACCCGCCGCGGCGGCCAC
>JALVDI010000517.1 GCA_027009115.1 Polyangiaceae bacterium
GTACCGCAACATCGACGGAAACCAGGCGACGGCCTGGGGGCTCGTGGCGGGGGCCAAGCTCGCGGGGCTGCCCTTGTTCTACGGCTCCTACCCCATCACGCCCGCCTCGAGCCTCCTGCACAACCTCGCAAAGCTGAAGGGCTACGGCGTGACGACCTTCCAGGCCGAGGACGAGATCGCGGCGGTTTGTGCGGCCATCGGCGCGAGCTTTGGCGGGTCCCTCGGCGTCACAGGCACGAGCGGCCCCGGCGTCGCGCTCAAGACCGAAGCGATCGGCCTGGCCATCGCCACCGAGCTGCCGCTCGTCGTCTGCGATGTGCAGCGCGGCGGCCCCTCCACGGGCCTTCCGACGAAGACGGAACAGTCGGACCTGCTCCAGGCCGTGTGGGGTCGCAACGGAGACGCCCCGCTCTGCGTGCTCGCGGCGACGACGCCGGGCGACTGCTTCTGGATGGCTATCGAAGCGGTACGCCTCGCCACCAAGTACATGACCCCGGTGATGCTGCTGACCGACGGCTACCTCGCCAACGGGGCCGAGCCGTGGCGCATCCCCTCCCTGACGGATCTCGAGCCGTTCCCCGTACGCTTCTACGAGGGCGACCCCGAGAGCTTCCACCCCTTCCTACGCGACCCCGAAACCCTCGCGCGGGTCTGGGTCAAGCCGGGGACGAAGGGGCTGCAGCATCGCATTGGTGGCCTCGAGAAGCACGAACACTCGGGCAACATCAGCTACGACCCCGCCAACCACCACGCCATGGTCAAGCTGCGAGCGGCGAAGATCCGCAAGATCGCCGACGACATCCCCGAGGCCGCCCTCGACGTAGGCGAACCCGGCGGCGACCTCGTCGTCGTGGGCTGGGGCTCGACCTATGGAGCGATCAGGCAGGCCGTGGAGGAGCTGCGCGGCCGCGGAAAGAACGTCGCGCATCTGCACCTTCGGTACCTCTCGCCCCTGCCGCGCGGCCTGCGAGAGATCCTCGAGAGCTTCGCCGAGGTCGTGGTTCCGGAGATGAACAACGGGCAACTCTGCCGGGTGCTGCGGGCAGAGCTCGACGTCGACGCCCGTGGCTTCGACAAGATCGCAGGACAACCCTTCCAAATCGCGGAGCTGGTGGACGAGCTCGACCGCCGCCTCCAGGCGCGGACCCAGGCCTGAGGAACGACCATGACCGAGAACCCACGAACGCTCACGCGCAAGGACTTCGCCTCCGACCAGGAGGTCCGCTGGTGCCCTGGCTGCGGCGACTACGCCATCCTCGCCGCGGTTCAGCGCACCCTGCCCAAGCTCGGCGCGACACCGGAGAACACCGTGTTCATCTCGGGTATCGGCTGCTCCAGCCGGTTCCCCTACTACATGAACACCTACGGCTTCCACACGATCCATGGTCGCGCCCCAGCCATCGCGACGGGATTGAAAGTCTCGCGCCCGGACCTCGACGTGTGGGTCATCACCGGCGACGGAGACGCCCTGAGCATCGGCGGCAACCACCTGCTGCACGTTCTGCGACGCAACGTCGACCTCCAGATCATTCTCTTCAACAACCAGATCTACGGCCTGACCAAGGGCCAGTACTCGCCCACCTCCGACGTCGGCCAAATCTCGCCCTCGACGCCCATGGGCTCGGTGGACCAGCCCGTCGTCCCGGTCCGAGTGGCCCTTGGCGCAAACGCGCAGTTCATCGCCCGAGGTTACGACGTCAGCAAGAAGCTCCCGGACCTCCTGGCCGCCGCCTACCACTTCAAGGGGGCCGCCTTCGTGGAGGTGCTCCAGAACTGCCCCGTGTTCAACGACGGCGTCTTCGAGCTCATCACGGACCGCAAGCGCGGCCCGCAGCACCAGCTCTGGGTCGAACACGGCAAACCGCTGCGAACAGCCGACGGGAGCCACGGCGTCCGCCTCGATCCCCAGACCTTGCGGGTCGAGATCGTGGACATGGGCGAGGCGTCCGAGGACGACCTGTTGGTCCACGACGAAACGAACCGGAACGTCGCGTGGCTGCTGGCGGACCTGCCGGACGTCAAAGCCCTGGGCGTGCTGTACCGCAGCTCCGGGGCGCCGGTTTACGACGAAGCCGTCCGCGCCCAGCTCGAGCTCGCCAAGCAGCAGGTGGACGACCCCGACGACCTGGACGCGATGATGCGCGCCGGGCACACCTGGACCGTCGAGGAGTAGCGCCCGGCCCTACGCCTCGCTCCACGGGCCAGGGGCTCGCCGGCGGCCCTACTCGGCGCCCGCCAACAGCTCCTTGACCTTGGCGATCACCTGAGGAGCCTGAATCGGCTTGGTGATGTAGGCCGTCGCACCAAGCGCCATCGCCCGCTGTCGGTCTTCCTGCGATCCCTCGGTGGTGATGACGATGATCGGCACGTCCTTGTGGGTCTCGTCGCTTCGGATGCGCCCCACGAGCTTGAGTCCGTCCATGATCGGCATGTTGATGTCGGTGATGATCAGATCGAACTTGCCCTGCGCGAGCTTGCGCAGACCGTCGACGCCGTCTTCCGCCTCCGTCACGCGGAGCTTCTTGATGCGCGCGAGGGCAAACACCAGTAGCTGCCGCATCATGGGCGAGTCTTCGACAACCAGACAGGAGAGGTCAGCCATGAGGACTCTCTTCGCTCCGCTTCACAGTTTCTCCGCCAGGCCAGCGAGCGCTTGGGCAGGGCCGGCCTGATCGGCGTAGAGGTTTGCCGCGATGAGCGCGCTGCCCGCCTGCGCGCTCAAGAGTTGGAACAGCTCGCGGTCCACGTTGGCCCAACCCTGCTTCTGCTCCAATAGACGCAAGATGACCACAGCGCCCACCGGCCTGGCGTCCACGAGGATGGGCAAGATCGCCACCGGATCGTCGAGGGTGCCGCGGTGCAGCGAATCCTCCCGCACGCGGCGGATCCCCGTCAAGCAAGCCTCCCCGATGGGCCCCTCGCCCAGCTCCAGGGAAGGCGGCGCCCCATCCTCCCCCAGACCCTCATGGGCGACGGGGACGACCTTCTTGGCTGCGTCGTCCACGAGGTAGACAGCGAACGCTTCGGCACCGATGAGCTGCCCGGCCATGTCACAGAGGTGCCGGACGACTCGCCGCACCGAAAGGCTCGCATGCAACTGGTAGCTCGCAATGTAGAGGTTGGCCAGGTCGTTGATCTCTTGCTCGATCTCGGCCTGGCGTCCAACGTGCTCGCGCCTCGTGCGCTCCAGCTCATCGGAGCGTTCCAGGAGGCTACGGCGCTCGCTCTCGAGCTTCTCGATCGTCGTGAGCAGATCGCGGATCGCGTCGTCGCTGGCGACGTGAGAACGGAGGCGGGCATTCTCGTCGCGCAGGCGCATCACTTCGTCATGAAGCTCGCGGTTCTCCTGCAGGAGCAGCTCGGTGTACTCGACTCCCTTCTTCAGGAAGGAGCGCACGAACTGCTCGCGCTCTCGGATCAAATCCAACGGGAGGTCACTCGCAGTCTTGCGTCGCTCTTCGTCCGCCACGGGAGCCCCACGGTAGCAGAGCGGGCCGGCAAGAAGAAAGCCGGGATCGCGCCACGGGCCGCGCCCCCCTCAGCGAATCAGCGCCGCCAAGCGCTGGGCGAGATCGCCGAGAGGCCAGGTCTCGTCGACGGCGCCGGCGCGGACGGCGGCCTGAGGCATTCCATAGATGACCGCGGTGTCGGCCGACTCCGCCAGCACGTAGCCACCGGCCTCCTTGATGGCACGCGCCCCCGCTGCGCCGTCGTCTCCCATGCCGGTGAGGACGACACCGACGCATCGGTCGCCGAACTTCCTCGCGGCGCTCGCGAAGAGGCGGTCGGCCGACGGCACGTATCGGTCCCCGGGCGCGGCCGGCACCACGACGAGCTGTCCGTCCGCGCCGACCTCCATGCACCTGCCGCCCGGGCACACCCACACCTCGCCGCGAACCAGCGCGTGGTGCTCCACGGCCTGGCGCACCCGCAGACCTCCAAGGCGATCGAGGCGCTGAGCGAAGGTCTCGGTAAAACGCGGCGGCATGTGCTGCGCGACCAGCACAGCCGCGTCGGAGTTCGGTGGGAGGTACCGAAAAAGCTCCACCAAAGCGGACGGCCCTCCCGTGGACGCGGCGATCACCACGACCTTCGATGGACTCGGCGGCCGGACGTCTGCGCTCGGGCGCGGCCGAGCCCCCAGGCGCACGGTGGGTTCACGGCGCGGTGGCTTCAGGCGCGAAAGGTGCCGGACGAGCTCGACCTTCTCGTTCAGCTCTTGCTGGATCGTCGACAAGTCCGAGGTGACGCTGCGGGTCGGCTTGGCGACGAAGTCGAGGGCTCCGAGCTCCAGCGCGCGAAACACGTTTTCCTTGTTCGCGTAGCCGGACACGACGATCACGGGCGTCGGCGTCCTCGCCATCAGGAGCCGCAGAAACGTAAAGCCGTCCATGCGGGGCATCTCGAGGTCCAGGGTGATGACGTCGGGGCGCAACTCGGCCACGAAGCGCAGTGCCTCGTCGCCATCGCTCGCCTTCCCCACGACCTCCAAATCCGGAAGCGCACGCAGCAGCTCGGCGATCGTGCGCCGGTTGTACGCCGAGTCGTCGACGACCAGGGCGCGCAGTGGCCTGCGCGGACCTGTCATATACCCAGCTCCGGGCGTCGATACACCATGTCGCTGGAGAGGTGAACGAGCTCGAAATCGTTCGAGATATGCAGCAGCGACTCGCTATGACCCAACAGAAGGTAGCCGCCGGGCACCAGCCGCTCGAAGAATGTCCGAACGGCCCGCCGGCGGCTCTCCTCGTCGAAGTAGATCAGCACGTTTCGGCAGAAGATCGCGTCGACCGCGCCCACGATGGCGCTCCGCTCGTGAGCCAAAAGGTTGAGCTGCCCGAAATGACACATCGACCGGACCTCGGGACGCACCTGCCGCCCCGCAGGCCCCTCGACGAAGTAGCGCTCATACCTTGAGGGCATCGCACGAAAGCTGGCTTCGGTATAGGTTCCGCGCCGCGCCTTGCGAAGCACACCCCGGCTGATGTCGCTCCCGAAGACGCGCACTTCCCAACCCTCGAAGAGCCGACTGTCGGCGATCAGGATGGCGATGGTGTAGACCTCCTCGCCGGTCGAACAGCCCGCGCTCCAGATCGTCAGGCGCTTCTTCGCCCGGTTGCGCTCGGCCAAGCGCGGCAAAATCTCCCGAGCAAAGGCGTCGAGCTGGTACTTCTCTCGAAAGAAGTACGTCTCGTTGGTCGTGAGCAGCTCGACGGCCTGCTCGAGCTCGGCGTCCCCCCGGGGATGAAAGACCAGGTACTCGTGGTACCGCGCCCAACTGCTGAACCCGAGGGCGCGCAAGCGCTCGCGGAGCCGGCGCTCGATGACGAACTTGGCGTCCCAACCGAAGTCGATCCCGCAGGTCTCGTTGACGAGATCGCGCAAGAGGCGAAACTCCTCGGGCCCCATCGGAGGGCCCTCCTCGAAGAGCAGCGCCATCAGCCTCCTCGAACCTTCGGGAGCGCCGCGCGGATCGCGTCGCGCACTCTCTCGTCCTCCTCGGCACCCAGGCGGGCCACGAGCGTCGCTTCGGCTCCACCGTAGCCGGCGAGGAGGCGCGCCGCGTGCGCTCGCACCGACCAGTTCTCGTGGTCCAGCAAGGCTTCGGCCACGGCCTTCGCCTCCTCCTCCGGCAAAGTCCCGATCGCTCGGAACGTGCGGCCGACGACCCCCTCGTCTCCGTGACGCAAGACCTCCCGAAGGGACACCGACGCCGCCGGGTGACGCCGGGCAAGGAGGCCGTGGAGCGCCGAGACCACCACCAACGGCGCGTCGTCGTCGAGGCAGCCTCTCAACGCGTCGTCGATCTCCGGCCCCTCGACCGAGCCCAGGGACCGAACGATCGCCGCGCGAACTTCCGGGTCTTCGTCACCGGCCCGAAGCGCTCGGAGCAAGGCGTCGGTGCCCTGACCGAGCCGCCCCAAGACGGTCGCGGCGGCCATCCGAACCCATGGGTCCTCGTCGGTCAGCGAGAGGGCGATGAGGTCCACGGGCGCGTCGCCCCCAAGCTCGCCGAGGGCTTCGAGACACGCCGCGCGCTGCTCGGCATCTCCTGAGGCGAACGCGGTCCGGAGCTCGTCCAGCGTCGCGGCCGCGCCCGCACGCGCCAGCACCCGAGGCAGCACGCCACCCAGCGCCGCGCGCGGGATGTGGGACACAGCCTGGACCAGGGCGTCGGGGTGGCGCTCTCCGAGAAGGTCCAGGGCCTCCCGCGCGGCCCCGCGGACCGCATCCCGCTCGTCGTTCGCGAGGCCCAAGATCCGCGGGAGGTCTTCGCCCCTGGCGTGCCAGGCCAGGCCCCGCACCGCGGCGGCCACGACCCTTGGCGCAGGCGCCGCGAGCGCCCGGAGCAACGACGCCCGGAGCGTGGGATCCGGCGCCTGGTCGCGCCCGAGCTCCGCGGCGAGCTCCAGAGCGAGAGCGCGAGCTGGCCCGGCCACCCGCGACTCCACCTCGAGCAGGGGCGCGATCGCCGCGTTCCCCCAACGCCGGAGCGCCTCGACGGCCAGCGGCGGGAGCGTGTCCTCTCCAGCCACGGCGAGCACATCGCCAAGGGCCTCGACATCTCGGCCAGCGAGGGCCAGCGCGAGCGCCGCGCGCCGCGTGGCCCTGTCTCCTTCACGAAGGTGCGTCCGCAGCGCCACAAGGCGCTGCGCGGTCAGCGGCGTCTCCACGACCGAGAGACCCAGGGAAGAGGCGAGCTCGTACAGCGCGCGGGTCGCCTGAGCCGAGACATGCGGGGAGGCCGACTCGAGCAGCCGCGCGAGAGGCCCGACCGCCTCCGCCGCACCGCTCCGACCGAGGAGCGGCACCGCCACCCGACGCGCAAAGGGGTCGTCGAGAAGTGGCGCCAGCTCCGACCAAGCCAGACGAGCGCCGAGGCGAACCAAGCCGTCGAGCGCCGCCATGCGAAGGAAGGGCTCGGAGTTCTTCAGGCGATCCCGGAGCGCCTGTTCGGCCTCGGCCCCTCCGAGCCGCGCCAGCGCATCGACGGACGCGGCCGCGATGTTCGGATCGGCGTCGCTGCAGAGGGCCACGAGCTCGGCGACGGCCTCCGGCGCTCCCGCGTCGCCGAGGGCCTCGATGAGGAACTTGCGTTCGCCTCCCTGCGTCCGGCGGAGCCGCCTGCGCAGCGCCTCGCTCGCGTCGCGGCCCAAACGGCCGAGAGCCTCCAGCGCGGCGTTGCGCAGCCCGACGTTGTCCCCCTGGAGCAGCGCGTCGATCAGGGCCTCGATCGTCTCCGCGTCGCCGCCGGCGTGGGAGGCGACCGCGTCGATGGCCTCTCGCCTCACGCGCCAATCGAGGTCTCCCAGGCCGCTCAGCCAGGCACGGCGGCGGCGCTCCGGCGGGAGCGAGTCGCTCCGCTGGACCGCGCGACGGCGCCGCTCGGTGTCCTCCGCGGCGAGGTCGTCGAGCACCTCGTCACTCACGACGGCGTTCTCCGCAGCCCGGAGACGTCGAGCTGACGCGTGCAGTCCGCCACCGCGTCGACGTCGATCACGAAGGTGAGCGTCCCCCCGACGGAGAACACCCCGCGAATGCCCCGCCGCTCGTCCCCCTCCCCGAGCGCCGGCACATCGCGCCGGTCCGACGGCCCCGCTCCGAAGACATCCGTCACCGCGTCGACCACCAGACCCGCGACGGGCGCCCCGCCCTGCGCAGCTTCGAGGCTGACGAGGATCCACTTCGTGTGCCGCGTCGGCTCCGCCGGGGGCAAGCCGAAGCGCCGGCGGAGGTCCACGACCGGCACGACCTCGCCGCGATGATCCGCTACCCCAAGGATGGGCTCGGGGGCGTGCGGGAGCTGCACGAGCGGGAGCGGGTTGATGATCTCTCGCACGCGGAGGATGTCCACGGCGTAGCGCGCATCCCCCAAGAGGAAGCCCACGAGGTTCTTGTCGGGGGTACGCCGAGATGTCGTGTCCGTCGCGCTCACCATCGCGCTCACCGCTGAAGAAGAGGTCCTGGGTCCAGGAGTATGAGGATCTCGTCCGGGTTCGACGCAGGCGCCTGATCCCGCGACGCACGCCCCCGAGGCCGGCCGATGCCGAGGACGTGCTCGGAGATGTCTCCTCCGACGACGCCAGCCAGCTCGATCTCGTCCTCCGCGAGGCGGTAGACCTGCAACACCTCGTCGACCAACATCCCGATGATCTCGTCACCGGAGTCTACGAGGAGCACCCGCGACCGCTGATCCGTGGGGCGCGTCC
>JALVDI010000518.1 GCA_027009115.1 Polyangiaceae bacterium
GACGAAGGACTCGCCGCAGAGCTGTGGACCATCGAAGGCGGCGGCCATATTCCCGCGCTGAGTCCAGCCGCCACGAGCGACATCCTCGACTGGCTGCTCGCCCGCTCTTTCTGACGCGCGGCGCCGCGGGCGGGCTCGGGTCGGGGGTTTGTGACGAATCCCCGTGCCTCGCCTGGCATTCCGGGAACCGCACCACCCCTGGGAAACCTCGCTTCAAGGACACCGCGTGCCGGGAGGAGCGCAGAAGCCAGGGCAAATGCAGACCCGTCCCGCGCGGCAGTCGCCGCCGACGCACGCCCCTCCCGAGCACGTGCCAGGCAAGCAACTCCCCGGGCAGGAGTCGCCATCGGTCGAGCGCGTGCAGCTTTGCGTTTCCGGGTCGTCAAATCGCTTGCACGAACCGCTAGCGCAGGAGTAGCTCGTATGAACCCTGGACTGGCTCCCCGTCTCGTCGCAGGCGCTGGAAAACCCGCCGCAAGCGCCCCAGGCGCCGGTCACGGAGTCACCACAGACGACCCCCTCGGTGTCGCGGCTGCAAGGCTCCCTCTCGTTGCGAGTGCTCGGCATGCAAGTCCCACCGGAGCAGGTGTAGCTCGTCAACGTGCGGCTGCGGGTGCCTGTCTCATCGCAGGTGTCGTCGTACCCACCGCAGCTGCTCCACGCCGATACGACGGGCGCTGGGCAGTCGGAGTCGTCTCGGCACCCCGCGCACGTGTTGCTCGTCTCCTGGCATGTACTCATGCCCGAGCACGGGTTCCCTGCGTGCACTGCACAGGCCCCCCCGCTGCAGGTGTCCGCACCGTTGCAAAACACGCCGTCGTCGCAGGGGGCCGAATTCGGGACGTGCGCGCAGCCCGCGACGCCGCAGCTATCGGTCGTGCAGGAGTTGCCGTCGTCGCACTCGCTGTCGCGCATGCACCCTCCGGCATCAAGACCTGCGTCGCGCGATGCCGCATCGGGCACCATGCTCGCGTCCATGCCCGTGCCCGTGTCCGTACCCATGCCCCCGTCCCCCGGCATGACGCGCTCGACGCAGCCCGCGGTGGGGTCGCACCACTGCCCTTCCTCGCAACGATCCGTCCGCGGCGCCTGCAAGCACACCCCATCCAGGCAACGCGGCTGGGCACAGGCCGCTCCCTCGGCGCAGTCGAGATCGGAGGCGCACTCCGGCGTCGCGCAGGTCTCGGGCGCCGATGGACCGCAAGTCGGCGGGACACAGCTCCCTCCCAGACACTCGGTGCGATCCGCGCTCTCGCCGTCCCCAGGGCAGGTCACGTCCTCGCAGCTGCGGGTGATCAAGACGGTCACCCCCATCGTGGTGCGAACCTCGGCCCGAACCGTCCGAGACGAGAGTATCCCGCCGCGGTCGTTCAGGAGGGTGACGCGCACCAGGTAGGCTCCGCGCCGGAGGCCGTCGAACTCGCCCACCCGCAGCCCACCGAAAAGGTCGTCGTCGTAGCCGACCCTCGCCTCGCTCTCCGCGGTCGTGGCTCCGTCCGGCGTGGACACGAAAGTGCGCACCCGCGTCACCTCTCCACCCCCGGCGTAGTCCGTCTTCAGATCGACGAAGAGTTCGAGCGGGTCGTCCCCACAAGCACCGAGGGGGACGCACGCGAGGACGAGGAGAAGCCCACGACAGAGCATAGACCGCAAGTCTAACGCCTTCTCGGAGAGATCTCCCCTTCGGAGAGTTTGCCTTCTTGCACAAAGGATCCCCCGAGCCCCAGGGCTGCGTGAAGCGACGCCACGAGCGCCGACAGGAGCGCCAAGCCTCCAAGCTGGTGCGCGACCGCCAACCCGGTGGGAATGTGAAGGATGACCGTAAGAGCCCCAAGGGTGAACTGCACCAGCGCCGCCCCCGCCAGGATCCGCACGCTCCGCAACAGGCGCACGGGTCCCCCCCGCTTGAGCACCCACAGCGTGAACGCGCCGACCACCAAGAGCAGCAGCCACGCCAACAGGCGGTGGAGGTAGTGTATGGCCAGCGGCTCGTTCAGAGCCGAGCGCAGCACGTCCGCGTGCGGAAAGAACGGCCCCGGAAGGTAATGGCCGTTCATGTCCGGGAAGGTCAGCGCGAACCAGCCCGCCCGCTTGCCGGCCATCAAGGCACCGAAGCCGATCTGCACCACCGTCAACACCAGCAGCGCGACGAGAGCGCTGCGCACCCGAACGTCGGCGGGTCCATCCTCGCTCCCCGGCATCGCCGGACGCAGATCGAGGATGAGCCACAAGATGTACTGGGCGACCAGGAACGCGAGAAGAAGGTGCGCGGCGAGTCGAAAGTGACTGACCGCCGGCTCGTCGACCAACCCGCTGCGCACCATCACCCAGCCGAGAACGCCCTGCATCCCTCCCAGAACGAGGGCGCCGAAGACCCTCCACGCCAGCCGCCCGCTCAGGCGACGGAGGAGCACGAAGTAGAGCCAAGGGACGAACACGAGCAGGCCGATGAGGCGCCCAAAGAGACGATGAACGTACTCCCAGAAGAAGATCCGCTGGAAGTCGTTCAGGCGCATCCAAGTGTTGACCTGCTGGTACTGCGGAGACCGCTGGTAGAGCTCGAAAACCCGCTGCCACTCCGCCTCACTCATCGGCGGCAGCGTGCCCATCAGCGGCCGCCACTCCACCATCGAGAGCCCGGAACCGGTCAGCCGGGTGACGCCGCCGAGCGCTACCATCACCGCGATCGAGAAGAAGACGAACCAGAGCCAGCGGCGGACCGCGCGGTGGGGATCCTCATCAGGCGGCTGGGCATCGGTCATGGAGCGCAGTCCTACCGCAAGCTGCCTGGGGCTCAAGCGTCCGGCCCACAGCCCCTGTCCGGGTTCAAGTCGGGTCGGCGCCGGTGCGCTACTCCTTCACGTCGCCACGCGCGAAGATGCTCGCGACGTAGGCCAAGACATCCGTCGCACTCGCTTCGTTGTAGCCGTAGTACTTGATGAGGCGGTTCTTGATGATGTCGATCTTGTCTTGCGTCTCTTTGTCGATGACATTCGAGACGAAGCTCGACAGTTTGATCGAGTCCTTCTGATCCTCGAAGAGCTTCATCTCGAGTGCGCGGCGGAGCCGGTCGTTCGTGTCGTAGGTGAACTTCTTGCCTTCCAGCGCCAGGTGTCCAATGAAGTTCAAGATCTCCCTTCGGAAGTCGTCCTTCCGCGCTTCGCTGATGTCGATCTTCTCCTCGATCGATCGCATCAGCCGCTCGTCGGGCGCCTCGTCCTTGCCCGTGTAAGGATTCTTGACCTTTTGCTTCATGAGATAGGCGCGCACGTTGTCGATGTAGTTCGCGCAAAGCCGGGCGATCGCCTCCTCGTCGGCGCTGATCGCGCGCTGGACCTCGTTCTTGACGATCTCGTCGTACTCGGCTTTGACGACGCCAATGAGCTCCTGGTAGCGCTTCCGCTGCTCCTCGTTCGCAATCAGCGAATGGTGCTGCAAGCCCTTCTCGAGCTCGTTGAGCACCATGAACGGGTTGATATAGCCCTCCGTCCCTTCCCGCACGAGCGCGTTGGAGATCTTGTCCTGCACGAAGCGCGGCGAGATACCGTCGAGGCCCTCTCGGCGAGCTTCCTTGCGCAGCTCCTTGACGTTGTCCTGTGTGTAACCAGGGAGGATCTTGCCGTCGTAGAGCTTGGCCTTTTGGAGCAGCGTGAGCTGGTGCTTCTTCGGCTCTTCGAGCCGCGTCATCACCGCCCACATCGAGGCGACCTCGAGGGTGTGGGGAGCGACGTGTTTCCCCCGCAACTTCTCCGCGGAGAAGTCCTTCTGGTAGATTCGGATCTCCTCGGAGATCTTCGTGATGTAGGGGATGTCAATCTTGATCGTTCGGTCCCGAAGTGCCTCCATGAACTCGTTGTTGAGGAGCTTCTTGTACTCCGCCTCGTTCGTGTGACCGATGATGACCTCGTCGATGTCCGTCTGAGCAAACTTCTTGGGCTTGACCTTTTGCTCCTGGGTCGCTCCGAGAAGGTCGTAGAGGAAGGCGACGTCGAGCTTGAGCACCTCGACAAACTCAATGATACCGCGGTTGGCGATGTTGAATTCACCGTCGAAGTTGAACGCACGAGGGTCGGAGTCAGACCCGTACTCGGCGATCTTCCGGTAGTTGATGTCGCCGGTAAGCTCCGTCGAGTCCTGGTTCTTTTCGTCCTTCGGCTGGAACGTACCGATGCCGACGCGATCCTGTTCACTCAAGATCAGACGCTTGACCCGGACATGGTTGTCCACGACCTTCGACCAATCGCCGTCGTAATGCTCCATGAGCGCCTTGAAGATGAAGCGACAGGCGGGGTTCAGATCGCCCTTCACGGCGACACGGTGACGATCGTTGCCGAGCTTGAGCTCCTGGATGGCCCGCTCGCGCCACTCGACGGGGATGAGCCGGAGCGGCTCGTCGTGCATCGGGCAAGGGAAGACGTCGTCGTCGCCGGCCAAGCCCATCTCCTTCAGGCCGACCCACTCGTAGGTGTAGAGCGCGCCCTGCGGCGTCCTGGAGTAGTGCTCGATGCCTTTCTTGAGCAGACGCGCGATGGTGCTCTTGGACGAGCCCACGGGCCCGTGCAGCAAGATGATGCGCTTCTCCGGACCGTAGCCCTGCGCCGCCGCACGCAGCACGTGCACCAGCCGCATCAGCGGGATGTCGAGACCGAAGATGGCGTCCTTGCCGTCACCGATCGGGTCCCTGAAGAACGGGTATCGGACCAGGCGCTTCTTGTTGTCGATGTACTCTTCCTCGCCGTAGCCGACGACCATGTCGTACAGGCGCTGGAAGGCGTTGCGCGTCACCTCGGGACGCTCGCGGACGACCTGTAGGTAGTCCTCGAAGGATCCCTCCCAATGAAGATCGCGGTACTGATCGTAATCTTGGAGCGCGGCGATGCGCGCCACCATTTCGGGCACGATGACCTCCGTTCGTCTCGCGACAGCCTATCAGGGGCGCAACACCGGGGACCAGCGAGACCTTCCCCCGCGGAGGCCTCGAAGAGCCGCCGCGCGTGCTTGTCCATCCTTGGTCCATGGAGCACGCGACACGTCGAGCGCCACTCCCCCCCAGGGGTCGCGCCCTGGCGACCTCGGGTCCCCCCGACCGGAGAGCGTCGGCGCCGCGAGAAGAGCAGGCGCCTCGTGGCTTCCCCGAAACGATCTCCAGCCCGCACCCGATGGACCGCGCAGACCCGAACGCTCATGGCGCCTCCGACGAGCCGCGCCGGGGCCCGAGCCCGTGGCCGAGTGAGCGCTTCCGAAACGAGCTGACCTCCAGCGACGGCGCACAACAGCCGTGAAGACGACACCTGCGTCCTTGAAACCCATTCATAAGGGCCATACTCGTCACATCGCCTGAAACTCGGAGCTTTTCCGTTGCTGACGGAAACTTGCAATTTGTAACGAATGTCACAGATTGTCATCAGGTCGAACGACGGATGCCTCTCGATGCCCTCCAACGCGCCCGCTTGCTCCGATGGATCCGGCCCGCACTCGTGGGCGGGGTGCTGTGGGCGGCGCTCACATCCGTCGCCATGGTGAGCGTCCCAGCGGTGCCTGGCGGCGCGAAGGTCCTGCCCGGCAAGGTCTCGGCCGCACCTGAGGACAGCCGCTGGGTGCAGGTACGCGAGCACGAGATCGACGGACTCCGGGTGACCGAGGTCGTCCTCGGGCGGACCGATGTCGACGCCGAGCTTCCCCTGCTCGTTCAGTTCCATGGGCGCGGGAGCCGCCCCACGATCCCGACCGGCGACCACACCCGCACCCCGCCGGTGCGGCTGATGCTGCCGTGGGCGCCCGACCCTCTGGGGGACGGGTACACGTGGTTTCCTTTGAGCGTCACGGAGGGGCGCGACAAGGTGCTGGGTCACCACATCGAACGTCGCGTGCAACAGCTCGCGCATGTCATCAAGAAGTTTGCGTCTCTGCGGCCAACGGAGGGTCGCCCGCTCGTCGCCGGTTTTTCGCAGGGCGGCATGCTGACCTTCGGCCTGGCACTCCTGCGTCCGGACCTGGTGGAGGCAGCTTTCCCGCTCGCGGGGTGGCTTCCTTCCTATCTCGTCGATCGCTACCTCGACCCCAGCCGCACCTATCCACCGATCCGCGCCCTGCATGGCTCCGGCGATCCGGTGGTGCCGCTCGTCGAGACGCGCGCGATGGTGCGCCGGCTCCAGGCGTCCGGCCTTGACGCAACCCTCGAAGTCTTCGAGAGCGACCAGCACGAGCTACCGGCCGCCGCCTGGACTCGCTACAAGGCTCACGTCCGCGAGGCCATCCGACTGCGGCGCCGTGGCGCGCCTGACCTCGGTTGAACGCGTAAGCGAACGACTCGTCAGCCGCACCCAAGCGCCCAGGGGTCGCCGCGTGCGGCAGCCCTCTGTGGACCCGGTCTGCGCTGGAAGCTCGTACGAGAGGCCCCTTGCGCCCAATCACAGCCGCGACGGTCTTCGACGCCTACATGGGGATGCGCCTCAATGCGCCCAACGATCTCGTCTTCCGAAGCGACGGCATGGTGCTTCACCGACCCGGGTCATGGCGTCGACCCCACGGGCCTCCAGCTCCCCTTCCGTGGCGTGTTTCGCGTGACCCCCACAGGAGAGCTCGTGGCCGCGCCCAGGGCCCCGTCCGGCGGAGTTGACTCGCGCGTTCTCCGAGCCGGAGAATCGAGCCCATGCGCAGCACTGCTTTGATCCTGGTTCTGATCGCGGGAGCCTGCGACTGCGGAGGCAACGACGAGACGCGGTGCCGGACCTCCGCCGACTGCGCCTCGGGCACCTGCGTCGACGGTCGCTGCACCGAAGGCGTGGACGCGGCGACGGACAGCGGAATGGACGGCGGGATGGACGCCGAGGACGGGTCCCCGGACGCAGGCTGTGAAGGACTCGTCTGCGGCGGAAGCTGCTGCCGGGAGGGCGAGCGATGCGCGAGCTTCGGATGCGTCCTCGATCTCGGCCCCTGCGGCACCCACGACGACTGTGCGGGAGACAGCTACTGCGACGACGGGGTTTGCACCCCTTACGGTCGGCCACCCGAGGTCGTGAACGACCCGGAGTGCGCACGCAGGATCGACATCGGAGCGTTCGAACCGAGCGAACAGTGCCGCTGGACGGGCGAAGGCAGCCCTCTTCCGAGCTGGGCCAACGTGTACAGCGCTCCGATGGTCGTCGATTTCGACTTCGACGACGACGCCTCCGTCCTCGCGCCCTCCATCGTGTTCACGAGCTTCGAGAGCGCTCGCGAAGGAGGCGTCCTGCGCATCGTCGATGGACGGACCTGCGAGACGCAGTTCACGCTCGAAGCTCCCTCCGATCGACTCCTCTACGCCAGCAACAACGCGATCGGGGATCTCGACGGGGACGGCAGCCGGCCGGAGATCGTCGGCACCGCGTTGCAGGGCGTGGAAGCTGCTGGAGGCATCGTCGCGTTCGAGTACGATGGGTCGACCTTCGTTCGACGGTGGTACGGACGGCGATGCGATTTGCCGGGCGAGCCGCGCTTCGTCGCCAACGACTGGACCAACAACGACGGCCCTTCCATCTACGACCTCGACGACGATGGCGTGCCCGAGGTTCTCCACGGTCGGCATGTCTACGACGCCAATGGCTGCGTCCTCAATCCGTCCCAACCCTTCGACAACTACCTGCGCCTCGGCGTGTTCTCGGTCGTCACGGACGTCGACGCGGACGGAGAGCCCGAGTTGGTCTACCCGGACGGTGTGTACCGATGGACCGGTGCCGACTGGGCGCTCGAATCCTATTGGGCTCCCACGGACCCGACGAACGCGAACCGTTTCGGACACGTCGCCGTCGCAGATCTCGGAGACTTCGGGGGCACTGCGGGCGAGCCGGAAATCGTCGTTGCCTCGGCTCCGGCGATCGACTCGCCCAGCAACGCCACGGGCAACGTCCGCGTCATGACGATCCGCGGCGAGATCGTCTTCGGCCCCTACGACCTTCCCAACGAGTCCGGCCAACTCGCGGGACGTGGCGGTCCCCCGACGATCGGCGACTTCGACGGAGACGGACGCCGCGAGTTCGCGGTCGCCGGAGGGAGCCGATACACGGTGTTCGACGCCGACTGCGACATCGCGGCGGACACGGGACCGGGATGCGACCGGATCCCAGGGCTGCCTCGTGGGGTTCTGTGGAGCCGCCCCTCCCAAGACGTCAGCTCGAACGTAACCGGTTCGAGCGTCTTCGACTTCGATGCGGACGGCGTCGCC
>JALVDI010000519.1 GCA_027009115.1 Polyangiaceae bacterium
TCGCCGCACGGGGAGCTGGGCGCCGGGGTGAAGCAGCACCTTCGCCTCGCCGCCTTGGACCACGCCGTCGACACCGACGACCTCCCCTTCGATCGCCAGGATCTCCTCGCCGGTTCGCAGGCGTGCCGTCGGGACCTCGACGTAGCGGGCGTCGCTGGGGCCGTCGGCGGGGACGCGCAGGCGGTCGGGAAGATCGCGCAGCAGCGCGTGCACCGTCTGCTCGACCGGGTAGCGTGCTCGGGCGTCGAGCCAGCTGCGTGCCACCAGGGCCCCCGCTGTCACGGCGGCTCCGGCGAGGGGAAGCCAGGCGTCAGCGGCGTGCAGGCGCGCCAGAAGCCCCGCCGCTGCCGCGAGCATTGTGCCGGCGGGGCCCAGGAGCCACGGGAGCAGACCCAGCTCCCCCCGAAGCTGCCGGTCGTTTCGCGCGACGAGCCCCGCCGCCAGGGCGGTCAGCGCTCCGCTGAGCGCCGCCACCGCCACCGAGCGCTGGCTGAGCACGGCCAGGACCAGGGCGCTTCCCGCGGCCACCGCCGCCGGCCAGGGGAACGCGGGGCGTGAGGGGGGCGGGCGATCGACGGCCCGCGCGGCCTCCAGGTCGATGCGGGGGCGCGTGGCTTCCCGGACGCGGTCGGGGACCGATGGGCGACCGGGCTCGTGCGCGGGGCTCTCGTGGGTGCGGGCTCCGCCCAGGAAGGCCCTACGGCAGTGTTCGCTGCATAGGTACCGCAGCCCGTCGTCGAGGACCACGACACGGGCCGCGCGCAGCGGATCGGTCGGCTTGCCACAGGCCGGGCAGGGGCGAGACTCCGCTCTTGGCCGCGCCGGGTGCACGGCATCGAGGTACGGGCAGGCTCGGGCCGGGTCAAATCAAAGGGTCGCCGCCGGAGCAGGGGCCCTCGCAGCTCAAGGGGTCGCAGCCACCAGTACGCGGCCCCGATTCGGATCTACTCCAGCGGCACCGTGATGATCCTGCGCGACAATCGCTACGCCGACGATGGGAGTGTGGTACCGGTCAACGGGCTCACCGCGGATGGTGACCGGGACGGAGATGGAACGGGCGCCGCCGACGCCTGGGGCACGGGCTACGATCCGAGCTACGCTCTCCCAGGCAACCGTTGAGCGGACGGTTGCTTTGCGGCGTCCGTCGGTCGGCGGCTGGCCGAGACCAAGAGGTGGGCGATGCGACGGGCGGCGATCGGATGGGTGCTTCTGGTGAGCGTGGGCTGCCATTCGGGGCCTGGAATCAGGGAGGATGCGACCCCTCCGGTTCGGGATGGGGGCTCCACGCGCGACACCGGGCCGGCAAGCGACGGTGGGGTCGTGGGCGACGCGGCTCTCCGGGACGGTGGGGCGCCGTCCGGGCGCGTCGTCGACCACGGGGTCGTTCTGAGCTCAGGACTCTCCGGCTTCGTCGCGAGCGATCCAAGCGTCCAGGTCCTCGGGGACGGCACGCTGGCGATGGTCTACACCGACGTCGATCCCGCGACCGACAACACGGTGCTGATGTGGACCACCAGCCCCCGACCGGACCGTTGGACCACGGGCACCGTTCTGCTTCGCGGGCGTGCCGACGCCTGGGATGAGGCCGTCGAGGCGGGCGCCCTGGCACCGGGTGGGGCGGCGGTGCTCTACGGCGGCTACCGGCGGGGGGGCGTGCCGGCCGACGGGTTTCCAGCCGACCAGGGGCTCCTGGAGCGCATCGGCACCGACTGGGTCCGCCAGGCCGATCCCGTCTGGCGACGACGACCGGACGCCTGGGACTGCGACGCCGTCTACAGCGTGGACGTCGTTGGGGGTCCGGGAGACTTCCACGCCGTCTACGCGGCCCATTGCTACACCGCTCCGGGGGTCGAGCATGGCGCGTTCGTCGGGGGCGCCTCCGGTCCGACCCTCCGCGAGCTGACTCCTACGGCCGAGCCGCTGCTGGCGCCGGATGCTCTGCCGGCGTGGTCTGCGGCGTATGCCGCCGAGCCCTCCCTGGTCGATCTGGGGGATTGCTGGGCGCTCCTCTTCACAGGGTTTCCCGACTGGGACGGGGGCGCGCCCAGCCTGGGG